>JBCBHL010000123.1:0-18973 GCA_038525605.1 Bacteroidota bacterium | reverse complement strand
AGTTGGAACGCTTTCGGATCATTTATCTCCTACATTTCTGATTTGCAATTTCTGTAGTGATATGTCACTCAAAGGAATTGATTATGCTAACCTAGTTTTTAACTTTTTATGAAAAAAATCTATTCACTGCTGTGTGGATTGATGCTGCTTTCTGCCGTCAATTCTTACAGCCAGGTCGACTTCAGAGAAGAGACGATCTATTTTTTAATGACTACCCGGTTTTTTGATGGAGATCCTGGTAACAACGCACCTACAGAGTGGAGTTCCTATAATCCAGATCCCAATATCAACCCAGACATCAACGACCCGGAAGACGTTACGTGGCGGGGCGATTTTAAAGGACTGATCCAAAAACTGGATTACATCAAAGACATGGGTTTTACCGCTATCTGGATAACACCCATTGTTCAAAATCGCGGACCGCTGGACTATCACGGTTATCATGCTTGGGATTTCACCAAAGTAGATCCGAGGTTGGAATCACCGGGCGCTACTTTTCAGGATTTAATCAATGAGGTACATGCCAGAGATATGAAAATTGTGCTGGATATTGTTACAAATCATTCGGGTAGGTTCGGTATCAAAGGGGTTGCGGAAATCAAATACAACACTGATCCTAATCAGGCATCCGGTCAGGATTTGAATGGCAATCCACTTCAGGACAATACCAACTGGGAATACGACGGACTTACGCCTAATCCTGATGATGGTAAAATATGGAGCAGGGCCAATCTTGCTAAAATGCCACCTCCATACAATCAGGATTTATCCCAATTTCAATATCCGGGAAAGGAAAGTTATGTCGATACTTCCGATCCGCAGTGGTATCATCATTCCGGAAACGGCTTTGCACAGGGCTTTGATGATATCGAAAACCTGCAAAACAGGGCACTTGCGGGCGATACTCCCGATCTGAATACCGGAAGTCAGGTAGTGAGGGATTATCTGGTGGCAGCTTACACCACTTTCATCAACATGGGAGTAGATGGATTTAGATGGGATACCATGAAGCACATGAGTAAAGAAGATGTGCTGTACTTCTATGATCAGTTTAAGCTGGTAAACCCTGACCTTTTTATCTTCGGGGAAGTTGCTCAGCTAAGGCATGAATTGCACAATGAAGAAAAAATCAACCCGCATTATTACACCTGGAGAGGGGCGGTGAACAACTCGGCAAATTCCGGGATAGCTGTGATAGACTTCTTCGGTCATGCTACTTTTCATGGTGTTTTTGAAGAAGGGCAGAATTTTTCAGGAGTTGCTGCAGCAGCACGGTATGATCATTTATACAGCGATCCTTCAACCTTGCTCACGTGGCTCGATAATCATGATTTTGGTCCAAACAATGACTGGAACAGACGCTACAGCGGAAGTGATGAAAATCTGGCGGCCTGCTTCAACTTTATGTTTACGTGGCGTGGGATTCCCATCGTATACTACGGTACTGAATCCCGGTTTATGGCAGGAGAATTTGCTGATATCCACAATGCAGCAGGTATTCAGCAATCGATCGACCTTACCGGACGTGCCTACTATGGTGCTGAGTTTGACAATGCGCCCAATCACATCATCTATCAGCATTTGAAAAAGTTAAACGCGATTAGAAAAGCGATTCCTGCTTTGCAGAAAGGAAACTGGCGATGGGATGGTAACGGAGGGGGAAACGGAATCGGATATGTGAGAACCCATCAGGATAGCGAGGTAGCCGTTGGGCTTGCTAAAGATGGTGCAGTTGATTTTTCCTTTTCAGGATTAACGAATGGCATCTATCGGGATGCTGTGACAGGCAATGAAATTCAGGTCGATGGAGGTACGATCAACTTTAGAGTAGAAAGAGGATCGGCCGGAATTTATGTGTTGAACGGTCCCGGAAGAATAGGAGCTAACGGAGCGGGATTCTTTCAACCGGGAACTGGTGGACCGGGAAATCCTGTTGTTTCTGTCGATCCGCAAAGCGGACATTATACAAATGGTACAACGGTTTCGATGACTGTGCAATCTGATATTCCTGCCACTATTTATTATACTACTGACGGGTCGATACCTAATGCGGGCAGCACAGCCTATAACGGCAGTTTTCAGATTACTGAAAATACAAATGTGAAAGCGGTGGCTATCGATAATCAGGGAAATCAGTCTGTTGTCATCTCCAGAAATTATACGACAGGGGAATTGACGGTGATGTCTGTTTATTTCGAAAAACCAGTGGGCTGGGGTAATCCGAATCTTTATCATTGGAATGCCAGTCCTGCCGGAACCCTCAGCGATGCAACCTGGCCCGGCCCTGAAATGACTGCTATTGGCGATGGCTGGTATCGATATGATTTTAATGGCATTGCTTCTACCAATCTGATATTCAGTGATGGAGGCAATAATCAGACTGCTGATCTTTCGAGAACAGGAACTGGCTGGTATGATGGTTCTGGTGTCTGGCACAATCAGGATCCGAGGGTTTTGCCTGACCCTAAGCCTGAGATTGCTATCAATCCTGTAGGTGGAAATTTCACAGAGGGAACGACCGTCAATGTGTCAATTTCCATTAGCAATGGTGCTACAGGAACGATTCATTATACTTTAGATGGTACAACTCCCGGTAGCAGTTCCCCAACTTTTAGCGGCGCATTGGCTATTAATCAAAACGTGACTTTGAAAGCAGTGGCCATCAGCGATTTGGGAGTTCCTTCTGATATATTGGAAGAGCAATACAACTTTGTAAGTGTACCATCCGGGTTGACGGTGCATTTCAAACCAGCTAATTATACAGATCCTGAAATTTATTTCTGGAATGTGACGCCTTCGGGGCAACAAACTTCCTGGCCAGGTGTAACGATGACAGCAGAAGCTGATGGCTGGTATGGTTATACTTTAAACAATGCTACTTGTACCAATTTGATCTTTAGTAATAATGGAAGCTCTCAGACTTCCGATCTTTCCAGGTGCAGTGAAGGCTGGTATGAAAACGGTGAATGGTTCGATAGCAAGCCAGTTGGTAGCGGAAATGGACTAACAATCCAATTTCGAAAGCCTGCCAGCTGGGGTACTGCAAATATGCACTACTGGAATGTGACGCCATCCGGAACATCAGCTACTAATTGGCCGGGCGTAGAAATGACCGATTTGGGTAATGGCTGGTGGACTTACACCATTCCCAATGCCAGTTGTGCCAATATCGTTTTCAATGACAATGGAGGAGCTCAGACCCCAGACTTATCCAGATGTAGTGATGGCACTTATGACAATGGCTGGTCAAATAATGGAAGAACTGAAAGTGGCGACCACTTCATTGAAGATTTACTGGAGGAAACTGCGCTCGGACAGAGTTTCCCCAACCCATCAACAGGCCAGACAACCATTTCGTACAGCCTGGCAGAGAAATCCGTTGTAAATATTTCCATTTATGATCTACATGGAAAGAAGGTAAAAGTACTGGTCAATAAATTGGCTGAGGCCGGAAAAGACGAAGTAGTTTTCAATGCCAATGAATTTGAAAATGGTATTTACCTGTATGTGATGACAACCTCATTCGGTACGATGTGGAGGAATAAATTGATTGTTAGAAATTGATATTTAGCTGAATGGAATACTGCTTCATTCATTGGAGTGGTATTCTATTTTTCAATCTGATAAATTGTAAATTAGCCTTTTTGAAATCCATTTTCATTACAGGCTGATGAGCACCGAGTTTCTTGAATATAATGGCCTTACTATCCCGCAGGAGCTGGCTTGCGGTTTGCCCGTTCGGCTCTACCATCATATTTTTTATGGCCGGGTGAGTAAAAACTTCAAAATCTACGGTGTACATCATGAACATGCTTTGACTCAAAAAGAAAGTGATTTTGAAAAAGGAGATTTAAAGTTGGTGGAAGGATCGAAATCGGAACATGCTAACGGATTTTATACTGCTCAGGTACAATGCTGGAACGGGAAAAGCTGGATTGCCAAAACTTCTGAAAATGGCTTCTTTCCTGATAGTTGGACTGAAAAGCAGGTTATGGAAGAGATTGCGCAGGCGAGAGCGAAACTAACAATCGATAACTGGCTGCCACCAGTACCTCCGAATAAGAAAAGTAATGTCTATCTGCAACAGACCAGCTGCGGTCAAAATCTGGTGTTTTATTTGGGGAAACCCAGGAAAAATCGTCCGCCAGTATTAGATAAGTACATCGTAACGGTATTTCCATATTTTGAATGATTACCCTTTAGCACATTTGGAAACAAAGTCTAGTTTTTTTGTTGCTTTCTGAAGGAATTAGGAGTCATACCTGTCAGGTCTTTGAATGATTTGTTGAAGGTGGTGGTTGATTTGAAACCTGCTTTTTTGGCGATCGTTTCAAGCGTAAAAGTATCAGCCATTCCCGATTCAATGAAAGAGACAGCAGTCTTCACTCTGTGCTCATTGATCAGTTTGTAAAATGTAGTATTCAGCTGATTTTTAATAACATGCGATATTTCGGGCTCTGAAATGTCCAGTGCAGCTGCCAGATCTCTTCGGGTGAGGCCCGGATTGAGATACAATTGTTTTTCCGTTAGCAATACTAAAAGATCAGTACCATGGTTTTTTAGTTTTTCAGGGGCTTTTGAAATCACAAGCTTTTGAAGATACCTTTTGGAATGAATAAAGGCATGATAGCCGATGATTAACAGTCCAGTCATTTCTATGAACCACGCTACTTTAAAAAAACTGTACTGCAATAGTTGCGGGGCAAATACATCAGCAAGGAAAAAGAGCACCCATCTAAGTAGCATATATGATAAAAACAACATCATATACAGGTAGAATTTGTGCCTGGTCTGTAGCTCCTTTCTTCCCGACTGAAACATTTTCGCCACCAGGAGGAAGCAGACAAAAGAAAATGTTATTGCCAGACTGTCATAAGTAAAATAGATAGGGCCTTTGTTCATCATGAATTGATAATCCCACCCATCTTCAGAGATCATCAAATAGTAGCGAACACTTTGAAAGCCGATATCCACTATGCCCGGCAGTAGAAGCAAAGCGTGTTTCCATTTGGGTACTTTTTCTCCATTCAGCGTATTGAAGAATAAATACAAAAGGTATGGAAGAAAGAAAACAACTGGAATCCAGGGGATAAACCAACCCTGTTGCCCACTAACCAGTGGGAAAATTGTCCAGTTGAACAGGTTTAGAAAATAGCCGAAAATAAAGAGTCCAAGGTATCTACCCGCTTCTTTGAGCGGTTTTTTCAAAGAGGTAAGTATGATTAAAAGAATCATCGCATTCACCCCACCTGAGATGATGATTAAATCCAGCATTTGAAAATTGATGTCAGACATACCTATAATTTTGACGGCTAAATTTATCCGTGTGACAGCGATCAGAAAAGCAATCTAATCGATCTCAGAAACCTTTAAAATGCAACCAAAACAAAATTTTAACAAAAATGAACAGAAGATTTATTTATCTGATCAGCTTTCTGGTTTTTACCACTGGATGCAGCAACTCGAAGTTACTGATCTGGAAGTTGACCGGTACGTCGACCTATGATGCGGTTTTCAAACTTCCTTCAGTGGTCATAGAAAATAGTAGTAATCAAAATTTCAATTTTACCGAAGAATTTTCTGAATCCCTGGTCCTTCCCGGGATCACACTTAAAGGCAAGCGATACAATTTCGAAGAAGGATTGGATCAACTGGGTACCAGGGCTTTTTTAATCATCAGGTCGGATACCATTGTGTACGAAAGATACGTCGAATCAGATAAGGATGATTTACTAACGTCTTTTTCGATAGCTAAGTCATTTGTTTCTGCGTTGATGGGAATAGCCATTGAAGAAGGGGCTGTGAATGCTGAAAGCGATCCTATTACGGATTACATACCTGAGTTGAAAGGTAAGGCAGGGTTTGATAAGATCACAATAGCAGATTTGTTGGATATGCGATCGGGCATCAAATATGTAGAACAGTACAGACCACTATTCAGCGATGTGGCGAAAGATTTTGGGACAAGCGACATTAAGGGAAATATTAAAAAACTGAGTATTCAAAATCCTGCCGATCAATACCTGGATTACAAGAGTGTCAATACGCAGTTGCTATCCTACATCATAGAAAATGCTACAGGAAAACGAATCTATGAATACCTGTCTGAGAAAATCTGGAAGCCGCTAGGGATGCAGTCGCCAGCATCATGGTCGGTGGATAGCGACGAACACAAACAGGTGAAAGCATTCTGTTGTTTGAATGCCACGGCAAGAGACTATGCCAGATTTGGTAGATTGTATCTTCACAATGGTGCGTGGCAAGGCAAACAGATAATTCCGAAAAACTGGGTGCAAAAATCTACTACCTTTTCGGAAGTGAAAAATAAGTTTTTATATACCTGGCAATGGTGGCACAATGTTGATTATGTACGATACAATAAAGGCGATAAATTGCCTGATTTGTATCAGTTTTATCATGAAGGCATTGATGAAAATGGTGTTGCATACAAAATGTATAGAGCTCCAAAACAAGATTATTACGCGGAAGGAATATTAGGACAATTCATTTACGTACACCTTGAAAAAGACCTGATCATTGTCAGGCTGGGCGAAAAGGCTGGAACCATTCCGTGGAGGTTGTTATTTGAATCGATTGCTGACGCTAACTGAAGTAAATCTAGGATTAATATTGCAGTCAACAGTAGATTAATTGTTGACTGCATTAGAAATTTCCTAGCCCTGAACGGTCAGTTTACCCATATCATTGAACTTGTATGTTTCGCGTACGATTGTACCTTGCTCTACAGAAGTGAGGCCTATGTTGTAGAGTTTTTTCATGATGTCAGCGTCGAAGACAAGGTCGTTTGGTAGCATTTCTCTTTGTCCATCGGACATGTAATAGAAGTTCAAAACGGTGTCCTTTAATTCCGGAATGGCGTCAATTTTAAGTTCTGCTTCAATGACATTGGTGAATCCTACACCTTTAGTGAAAATGGCAATTGTTTTTTCCAGCACACTCAAAATACCTTTAGGTTTCCAGGTGTCCTGTCTGCCAAAATCGGGTGTATTGTGAACAATGATGTCAACTACTTTTGCCCGTTTATCCAGTGCATACTTTACAGGGAGGAGTTGCTTCAGCCCGCCATCTGCCCAGTAGTCGTTGTCTTTTTTTACCAGAGACATGAATACCGGCTGGTTGGCAGAACACCACATCCATTCTACCATGTCCTGGTACTGATTGTCATTGGTAGACTTGTAATGCGTAATGCCTGTTGTCATGCTGACGGTAGCGGCCACAAACTCTTTATTAGCACTTTTTAACTTGTTGAAATCCTCTTCGGGGAAGAATTTTTCAATGGTTTTACGCAGGTTTTTAGTTTCCCCCACTGTGTTCTTTTTGAGCACGATGCGCTCCAGGAAATTTCCGGCTCGTAGCTTACCATTCTTCTTGAATGGATTTACGTTGAAAATATCATCCTGCGTTACTGATGTGTAAGCTTCTATCAGTGTTTCGAAATCTTCCAGTAAAACCAAAGGCCCCATCAGACTACCGGTGCTGGTGCCCACTCCCAGTGAATATTCCTGCTTATTGACCTTGTTGAGTGCTTGTGCTACACCCACTCCCCAGGCACCAAAAGCACCTCCCCCAGAGATAACGACTGCATGTAAATCATTGGGTGTTGCTGTATTTTCTTCGTTGCTCATATTTTAAATGACTTTTGTGTTATCAATAGTAAAAAAGTAATCAAACCAATAGCTGACGGATCGAAAAAGACATCTGGTAAAAGAACACTGAAGTAGTGATATCAGCATTGCTTCTACCCTAAAAGACCGGGCGTCATCAGTTTACTCTTTTGTCTGTAATCCAAGATAACAGAATAGTTCGAAATATGCGCAGGGTAGTGGTTAATTGTCCGGTATTTTGTACTCGCTGACACTATAGCTTCGGCGGGTACGGCACATCTACGCTAAAGCTTCGGTGGGTACGACCGGCACATGAGATTAGAAAGGACGCAATCCGCCTTCACTGGGGTTTCTATGTTGTGTCAGAGAGGATGTTGTAGCGCTGCACAGACTCTGACGGCTGAAAGGGCATTGTGCGGAGGTGTTCAAAAAAACATCAGCATTCCGGTGAAGGAATGCTGAAGTAATGATTATGATATAGTTTAGATATCCCAGGTACAAGATGTCCCAATACCAGTCGGGTGAATACAGCACCCTGATCCACGAATAACTTCCGTACATAAGTAACTTAAAAGACCACCTTTTACGGTGTCCTCTTTTCCATTTTCAAACTCTGTAACGAAGCTTTTCACTTTTAGCGTGTCGAGGTTTAATCTTACATTTTTCATTTTTAATAGTGTTTTAGCGTAAAAATTGATTTATTGGATTAATACAACAAGTGAGGAGGGGGAAACCATGTGTTTATTCCTGCTTTCTGTTTCCTGATGAAAAATTAATCACCAGTAGCATCGCAATGCACCACCAGTAGCCACGCAATGCATTGCGCGGCTACTGCTACGGATAATAATCATCAGGATTTTTCCTTCAACTTTTCCAGGACATACTGTTTGTAGCTATTGCCAATGGGTATTTCCTTTTTGCCAATCTCCACATCCATCGCTGTAAAAGCAGTGATTTCCCTCATATTGACCAGGAAAGAGCGATGCAACCGGATAAAATGATCTGGCAACTTCTCTTCAAAAGCACTGAGTTTGTCTTTCGTAACCACCTGATTCGAGACAGTGTGAATTTTGATATAGTCTTTCATACTTTCGATGTAGAGAATGTCGTTGAAAAGTACTTTGACAAATTTTTTATTGGCATTTACGTAAATGTGATCATTTACCGCAGCAGTAAACTGATCTTGAGAAGGGGTAGAAACAGGAAGATTCCGCTGACTTTTAAACTTATTGACTGCCTTAAAAAGCCTGGTAAAAGAAATGGGTTTGAGCAAGTAATCGATTACATCCAGTTCATAGCTTTCAATGGCATAGTTTCGGAAAGCTGTTGTAAAAATCACACCAGGAAGATCGCTGGTAGATTTCAGGAAATCAATTCCTGTAAGCAACGGCATTTGGATATCCAGAAAGATGAGGTCCACCTTTTCAGTCTTTAAGTGGTCCAGTGCTTTTACAGGATTCTGAAAAGTAGCCAGTATTGCAACGTCAGGGATTTCCTTTAGATGCGTTTCTAATACCTGGATTGCCAACGGCTCATCATCGATTATGATACAGTTTATGGGCATAGTATTTAACAATGAATATCACGAAAAATTTATAAAGAGTCCTGAGATTTTTAGCTAAATAATGATTTGATAGTTTTTAATTTATAACTATGAATTAAATCAAGAAATTAATTTCCGCATTAAATTGAATTGCAGATTACAAATTCGTCTTGTCAATTGTCACATTCACTAACATAAATCTATCATTAATTCAATCAGGTAGTTTTTATCGGATTCAGTTACAGTCAGTCTGTGTTTGTTAGGATAGTTCAATTCCAGTTGCCTGGCAGCATTTTGCGAGCCTATGCCTTTTCTTGCTTTTTCATCAGGATTGACATTGGTATCTATAGGTTTGCTGTTGCTTACTTTAAAATGCAAATCGCTTTCCCTTACTGATAAATCTATCTTTATTTTTGCATTTTTCGGATTGATACTACACCCGTGTTTGAAGGCATTTTCTACAAAAGATAACAGGATTAGCGGAGCAATAGCGATATCAGGTTTTTCGCAGGAATGATCAAAACTAACATCCACCTGGTTGCCATATCGCAAAAGTTCCAACTCTATATAACTTTGAATGACTTCAATTTCTTTCTGAACCTTAATACTATCCTGATCGCAGTGATACAGCATAAAATCCAGCATTTCTGAAAGTTTGAGTACTACCTGAGGTGCCGCATCAGATTTTGTAAGTGTTAGTGCATACAGGTTATTAAGGGTATTGAACAGAAAGTGCGGGTGCATCTGCGTTTTCAGGAATTTTAGTTCGGTGTTTGCTTTCTCTTTTTCCAGTATTTCCATCTTAGTTCTTTGTTCAAACCTTTCTTTGATCGTTTTTACGCCCAGCATGAGAAAGACCACTAAGTAGACTGCCGGGAAGTAAACAGAAAACAAATACAATGGGTCCGAAAATATTTCTGTGAATGATTCCTGAATAAAATCAGCACGAATGAAAGGTTCAGCGATGTGTACAACCATCAGACGGGCAAGAGCAGAAAAAAAGTATGCTGAGAGGATAAATGAAATAATGAAGGAAACATATTTTCTTTTAAACAGGAGCTTTGGGATCTGGTAATAGTTGAATAAATAAGCAGCAATGAACTGGCCGGGAAACAACACTGCATAGTTGATAATGTGATCACCGATATTGCCCGAGTTGAGGCTGGCCAATATGATATACACAACCGGGAAGACAGTCCAGAAAAGGAGGTGTGACAGCACCCAGTTTTGTATGACCCGATCGACAATCGTTTTTTGATTTTGCATGCACTTAAAAATAAGCAATTAATGAACAGTGTGTGAGTAATATAGACCAATCAGTGTTTTGTCCCACCTAAATCAGCTTTCCGATTGATGAAATTACAATTGAATTGCAGGGCCTTCTCTGTCATACGCAATCTGCTATTGATCTGCAGCAGAAAAAACGAATAGTCTTCCACCTTAGCTTTGGATCCATTAACAAGCAATTCTTTCAATAATTAGTCGTATCATATCATGAAGTATTTACTCTGCCTTTTGCTGACGATCACCTATACACCATATGCAAATGCTCAGCCCAATGCATGTGAGGAACTGGTCATATCAATTCAGACCAAACGAAGTGATCAAGTGTCGGACCTACTGAAATCCACCAATCCCAATTGTTCCTGTAAGTGTGAGGAGGACCCCAGAACACCACTTGCCACAGCAGTTTATTACGGTCAGCTCGATCTGGTGAAGCTGTTGATCAGAAATGGAGCAATGGTTTCATACAGGGATAAAAGAGATGCCAGTGCCTTGATAATTGCAGCTGAACGAGGTTACCCTGCTATTGTAAAATACCTGATTGATAATGGCGCAAATGTTAATCAGAAAATTGCGGACAATGGTACTCCTCTGATTGCAGCGGTAAAAGGAGATCATTATCAGATAGTAAGGCTATTGCTTGAGGCTGGCGCTAATCCAAATGTTGGAACACCTGATGACGGAAGTCCAATATTACAAGTGAAAAGTGTGGAGTTGTTGAAGCTATTGCTGGATTATGACATTGATGTAAACAAAAGGTCTCTGCGTGACGGCACAGCATTGATCAGGGCTTCCGTCAGTGGAAATGAGGCACTTGTCAAAGCTTTGATTATGGTGGGTGCCGATGTTAACAAATCTTCTGATGGCGATGGGAACCCGTTGATAATGGCAGCTAAAAACGGACATTTAAGCGTAGTGAAACTACTAGTGGATGCTGGTGCAGATGTAAATGCTTATGTGGCAGGGGATGAAACACCGCTGATTAGTGCAGCCTGGTCGGGGCATTTGGAAGTAGTGAAATTCCTTACAGAAAACGGAGCAGATGTCAACAAGTCGGTGCGCGACGGATACTATATCAATTCTGAGGTGAGGAGTCCGTTGAAGATGGCGAGGAAGGGAGGCCATCAGGCGGTGACAGACTATCTGATCAGCCAGGGAGCGAAGGAATATGAAAGAAACGTTAAATCCAGAAAACTATGAAAACTAGCAGATTGATCATGTTGCTTTGTTTATTCATTTTCGGCTTCTTTAGCAAAGGGATTGCTCAGGCAGATCTGGCACCAGTTACAAATAAGCAAATCGCCACTGTTGAAATGCTGATGCAAAGCTTTGTGAATCAGGCCAACTTACCGGGTGTGAGCATTGCAGTCGGAAAAGGTGATGAGCTCATTTATGCAAAAGGATTTGGCTATGCCAATGTCCGTGAACGAATAAAAATGACTACCCAAAATGAGTTAAGAACAGCATCTGTAGCCAAAGTTATTACTGCAACTGCCATTGGCAAGTTATTGACGGAGCGAAAACTAACACTTGACGAGCCTATCGAAAAATACATTCCATACGTACCTGCGCAATATGCGAATCTGACAGTGAGACAGCTTACCAGCCACACTGCTGGGGTGGTACATCGACCAAAAGGAATGAAATACAAAAAGAAGGAATTTAAAAGTATTCGTGAGACTGTCGAAGCAATGAAAGAAGACTCATTGCAATTCACTCCTGACACACAATACAGCTATTCAACTGCAGCATTTAATCTGTTGGCTGCTGTTATTGAAGGAGTGTCCGGGATGAGTTATGAAACTTACATGCATCAGGAGATTTTTAAACCTTTGGGTATGAATCAAACCTATCCTGAAAATATCAAGCAACTCAAAAAGCAGTCAGCAAAGCTTTATTATATCCGGAAAGGGAAGCTGAAGCAGGAAAGATTGACCAGTGCCAGCTATAAAATAGCAGGTGCCGGATTTAGAAGTACCCCTGTCGATCTGGTAAAGATGATGCAGGGATATCACAATGGATTTATTTCAAAAACCGTGGTGGATGAGATGTTTGCAAGTCATCAGTTGGGAAATGGAGAAAGCACTGAAGTTGGGGTCGTTTGGCGTACTTCATTGGATGCATTTGGAAACCGAGTAGTGGAACATGCAGGTAGCTGGCGAGGGGCCAGAACGGTAATGGTCTATTATCCCGAAGAGGAGTTGTCTGTTGCCATTATGATCAATGCTACGTGCGAAGTGTTTATCGAAGAAACCGCACATATGATTGCTCAGATCTTTAGAAGTAAATCTATGGAAATGGATGCAATTTCGCTGGAAAGTCAGGTAGCAGTATTGTTTCAATCAAATGAAGGAGAAAAGCGGTATACAGGTAAGTTCAGTCTGGACAATGGAGTGGGAGAATTGATAACGGATAGCAAAGGATTCTTAAAAGCAAACCCTATTTTCAGTTTAGGTACTGCAAATGATTACGTAATGATCACCCGCTACGGCATCCTTTATTTCCAATTGGCTGATGATGAGGTAGGAGGCAAGCTGTATCTGTATGGTACAAGAAATAAGGTTTCAACGATTCAAAAAGAGCCGATTGCGGTGATGAAGTTGTTGTGATTTTATGGAGCAGGTTCAACGAAGTTCTGATGGTGATTCTGCCTTTTGATCTGACAGTAGAAAGAATCAAAGCATATAAAGCTAATTGCAGAGGAAGGCACCATATGATAAGGATTTATTTGCGAAATCTGGTCTAGTCAATTAGTTTAGCGAATACACTAGGCCAATTTTAGCCAATCAATTTTTCGTTAATTACATAGGGAAACTATCAGGTTATTTTGAGATGAGATATTTATTAGTACTTATAGGAATATGCCTGTTAGCATTTTGCCAACAAAGGCTGGAGAAGTTAGATTTGGTGGAGTATCAAAACGGTAGGCAAGTACTAAATATGAATGATAGAGCAAAAGACGGTAAAAAATTAGTTCTACCTACGGTTGAAATAAATGCTCCAGATACCATTAAGGTTAACGAAAAGTTTAACGCTGAAATTTACCTTAGCGATAGCAATTACCAGTTAGTTGCAGCGTATTTCGACTGTGAACTTGTAGACCATCCAACAGTAGATACTGTTGTATACACCGCTAACGATACTAAGAGATTAGACGGATGCAGGAAGGGACTAATGGTTAAAAATGATACCATCCTGATTCAGTTTTATCCGTCAAGATCTGGCCAGAGGACATTTAGCGAGATCACTATTTTAACATTAGATAATGATCGAATCTTTAGAACTCAGAATTATTCTTTCAACTTCTATGTAGCAAAGTAAGTATAAAAACTAATTATGCTATCCAAACTAACACAAGTATCATTTTGTGCCTGAATGCACCTGAAATCCTGCAGAGACTCTCGAAAATACCCACTTTTAGGTACTGCAGTTGGCAGAATTTTTATGTTGATTTAAGTAGTTGAAAAAAAATTGTTAGATAGTATTCTTTCATTAGAGTTGGTTATTTTGCCTATTTAAAAGTTGTATTGTACGTGTTATATGATACTTGTTAGTAATTAGGATGGAAATTAAAAAGGCATCAGAATATTCAATTTATAACATGGCAGAATTAGCCAGGTCGAACTTTGCCGGATGCTACCAATGCAAGTCAATCTTTAAAGCAGATGAGGTCAAAGAAACGACTGATGATGGAAAAACAGCCTTATGTCCAAAATGCGGTACTGATAGTGTACTTCCGGATTCTTCTCCGTGTGAAATTAATTCTGAAACACTGTTAGCGCTTAACCAATATTGGTTCTGAATGAAATTTACCAAGACAACAAACCCAATTTATTTTGAAGATCTAAAGACTCTCGAATATACCCACTTTTAGGTATTGTGGTTGACAGATTTTTTATACTGATTTGAGACGTTGAAAATAACTATTGATGGTTAGTGATCTATCACTAGAGTTGGTTATTTTACTTATTGAAAAGCTGATTACGGTAATGCTTGTTATACACGTTTGTAAACGGATATAATTGCTTGCCAACTTTTATGTGTCAGGTTTTTTAATATGTTAATAAGAATATTGAAAGAAAAATAACGCGCACTGTGCGTTTTGCATTATTGTCATCACAATAACTGAAAAAGTGAAATCGAACTATTCAAATCATGAGCTAACTGAAAAAGAAGAAATAAAACTTTGGGACAAGTGTGTTTTTGTTTTTGACAGTTCAGCTCTCTTGAACTTTTATGAATATTCAGAGGCTACAAGGAAGAGTATTTTTGAAACAACATTTAAAGCACTGAAGAATAGACTCTGGATTCCAGATTGGGTAAATCGTGAGTTTTTGAGGAATAGAGAGAAGACACTCAGAAAACCAAACAAGTACTATGCGGAACTAAAAGATCAACATTTGAAAACAATTGAGTCTCATTTGACTCAAATTAAGAATAAAACAAAAACTAACAATAAGCATCCTCACTTGAACCCGCAACCAATTAATGAATTTGAAGAACAATTCCAGCAGTTCAAAGATGCGCTGGAGCGAGATATTGAATCCCAGATAATTGAGATAGAAAATATGTCTCAAAATGACACCCTTCTTTCTGGTTTTAGATCATTTTTTGAGGTTGGGGATGAATACAATTATAATCAAATCATGAAAATTATCGAGGAGGGAGAGTTTAGGTATAGGAATTCAATCCCACCCGGATACATAGATGAAACTGATAAAACTGGCTTTCAAATCTTTGGAGATTTGATAATTTGGAAGCAGATTCTTCATTACGCGAAAAAAATTAAGAAACCTGTTATTTTGATTACTGATGATCGCAAGGAAGATTGGTGGATTCTTAAAGACAAAAAAACAACTGTAGGTCCAAGGGAGGAACTAATAGATGAAATTAAAACTATGTCAAATGTTGCTTTCTGGATGTATGATTCAAGCCAATTCCTAGAGAAATCAAAAACAATACTGGACACTAAGATAGACGAAGAAGTAATATCTGAGGTGAAGCTTAAATCCATTCAATGGTATGGTTTTACTGCGGAGCATGCCTTTGTCAATTGGGCAATTCAGAAGTATGCTGATCAAGGTGAAATACTAGCACCTCAAGGAAGAATAGATCGCGGTGTAGATACAGTTTTATTGCATCATGATGGAAATACGACTGGATTCGTGTTGAAATATCTTCGAGCAGATAATCTTGGAATGATTGAATTCAGAATAAAGAGAGCAATTGAAATCATCCCACGTTTTGGAAGAAAGTATAACAATCTAGTGATTGTTTTTATTACTTCTGACGAAGCAATGGCGAACAGAATTTATAGAGATCTCAGTGATATGAAAAAACAAACTAAACTCTTTGAGAGTGAACTAAAAGAACCTGATTTTATTGTTGGGTATTTGGACGAATATCAATTTTTACCAATCGAAAAAGCCGATATCAGATACAATCATCCATAAACTAATTGCGCTTTGTAGCAAAGGCTGGCGCGATGATGTACTTTTATGGAAATTTGAAAAGTATACGCGACCTGGTGCAGCTTATGGATGATATTTGAGCATTGTAAGACATGACGTTGCTAATTTAGAATTGAAATTAGATGTAATATTCTTACCTTACAAAAGTGAATTACGAGATAAAAATATCAGATGCAATCGAAGAAAATGGCAAGATTGATCTTGTCAGGTTATCTGCTATAGCCGATGGTATTAGTAAAATTGCTGAAGGAGCACTTCAAATTCGTTTAAAGGGGGTCAGTTTGTCAAAGGGACGAAAGAAAGAATCCTTGAAAAAGTCGCTTCGAATTGTACTAAGTGGATTAAAAAAAGGTAGTACAGTACTTTGCTTGGAATCGGAAAAATTCAAGGATACCCTAGATAATGTGCAACTTGATATTTTTCGAAGTGAATCACAAATTGATTTACAAAATCAAACACCAATTTCACTGTTCGTTTCATCTTTTAATGAGATTTCAAAAAATAATGGTGAATCTGAATTACTAGATAAGTCACTGTTACGGGAACTTAAGAATTTTAAGAAATCATTCTTAGGTGATGATGAGGTTTTCTCAATTAGTAATGAAGGTTCATTTGAAACCTTAGAACTTAGGAAAAAAGACTTTGATAAAATTCAAATATTGGAGGAAGGAACGCCAGAATCTGAACCAATTATTTTGAATGGAACCGTAGAAGAGTTAAAATACAGTAAACTAAAGGTGAAAATTCTTACAAATGATGGCGTTATAAATGCTTTTTTATCTGATGAATTAACGGCAGATCATATTTCTCCTTTCTGGGGTAAAGAAATCACGATTACAGGTATCAATCACTTCAAATCAAATAAGACATCTGTAGTTGAAATCAAACAGGTGTATCAACCCAATAATTCTGATAAATACTTCTCTCGAAAATCTAAAAAGACATTATCAGTTGAGGATCAGCTCAAAGAACAAATTGACAAGAAATCAGGTAATAGACTATCCGATATTGTTGGTAAATGGCCCGATGAAGAAAGGTTTGAGGACCTTCTTAAGATGTTATGAGGAGATTTTTGCTTGATACAAATATCTGCCTTGCTTTTGTTAGAGGTCATGAAAGTTATAATTCTATTGAACGAGAGTTAAAACTTGATGCGGAAGACTGCATTAATATGATATCTGTTGTTACTAAGGCAGAGCTCTTATCATTAGGTAAAAAACTTGGCTGGGGCGGCCCTAAGCTTGCTAAATTAAATAGGTTATTAGATAAACTTTACATTATTGATATCAATAACTCTGATCACCAATTGATTGAAGCTTATTATACGATAGATGCTTATAGTCAAGGGAAACTTAGTGAACGACCGTTAAATGGATCAGCGAAAAATATGGGTAAAAATGATTTATGGATTGCTGCGACGGCTTATGTTGCAAATGCCGGATTAGTAACTATGGACGGAGATTTTGATCATCTCAATTCTGAGTTTTTAACTGTACATAAATATTAATAAGCCTTACAACATATATTATGAATGTTATTTCATCCTTCAAAATATTTCTGTGAGGATTGGAAATTCGGAGATACCTGATCCGCCATGTGTTTTAACTCTAAAAAGACGGTTGATTTAGTTAGAAGTTAGAGGCATTCTATTTGATTTCCATGTGCTGAACTTTTTTCAAAATAAAAACACCTACAACTTCCATCATATACACCTCAAATCCAGTAATTAGCGGAATTATACATCCACGATCTCACCTATCAACTTCCTTATTTTCACATAAGTTTTGGACTGTGTGATGAATAGAATTCCAGCCCTATCAATCACCCCCAACACCCCATCTCTTATATCCCCCTGGGGGTATGTTGTACCCCTTTTCGCATATAAAAGACCCGGGCTTTCATATGAATGATGCAGCCTTGCATCTAATAAACTCAGCTTTGAGATAAAATCATTCAGTGTCGAATCAAAATCATTTAAGCCCGAGAAATAAATACTCACGCTTGAATAAAAAATTCTCTCGATCGAATAAAAAAGAATCAAGCCTGAGAAATAAATACTCATTGCCGCATGTAAAATTCTCTCGCTTGAATAAAAAATATTCAACCCCGAGAATAAAATACTCACGCTTGAATAAAAAATTCTCTCGCTTGAATAAAAAAGATTCAGGCCTGAGAAATATTTACTCACGTTTGAATAAAAAATTCTCTCAATTGAATGATTTATACTCAACGGAATTTGAAAAATACTCAGGGTTGAATGATTCTGATGTATGCTTTTATATCATTGCCCCAATGAGGCATTATTGATATGCCTCTTTGCATCTGTATTAAGGGCTGGTAATTGGTACTGTCTAATGAGGAATCTCATGAACAATAACTTATTATAGAATAGAACTAAAAATTGAGCATTAGCAGATTTGAAAGATCAAACCTGATTTTCAATATCTAACATTTGAGTAAAACATAACTTTTTCGAGATATTATTCAGGGCCTTGAGGAAAATGCGTTAAGAAAATTCGTCAATGAAACGGTTAAAAAACTTAAGGTGTCTGACGAAGGACCGGGTCGCCGGTGCGATTTCCTAAGTTTTCAGTGAAATTGCTGCGCGGGCAGCCCCGCTGATTTTTAGTGATTTTTATCACAGTCCCGGCGCCCGGCGCCCCAATGCTATTAAGTTAACGAAAAAAGCCCTTTAGCAATGCTAAAGAGCCTTTTAGATCGTTAATAGATTAGTTACAAACATATTAACATGAACAATTTAACATACCTTTCAGAAGAATCTGGAGATTCTTCAAAAAAAAATCTTTGACTTTATTCATAGCCAGGAAAATTCTATCCGTTATAGAACAGATTCCAAATATTTCACTCGTTCCTCTCCACTTGATTTTGCATCTATTGTCAATGCGATACTGGGTTTATTCAAAAACTCTGTTGAGTTTGATGTTCATCGGCTTTTTAGCGATCAGGAAGGTAATTCAGTAACTGGGAGTGCTTTTAGTCAGGCTCGATATAAGATCAAACATGAACTATTTAAGGACTTAACCGATGAG
>JBCBHL010000122.1:0-18978 GCA_038525605.1 Bacteroidota bacterium | reverse complement strand
GAAGGTATCGAAGGAGGTACTTACACAGTGGTTATCACAAGCATATCAACGAATTGTACGCTTGAGTTAGAACATACGATCATCAATGAAACCACAGTACCTCCTTCGATACCTTCCAACACATTATCTGTATTGGATAGCTCATTAGCAGAAATTAGGTTTGTTCCTGTGTACCACTCAAATGTGAAGTCACTTAAATCAGGATCTCCGTCTGTTCTAACCACCGTAATCTGACCACCAAAAGTAGTTGGGCCGCCAGCCAATCCGTCATCACATACCGGGTTGTTGAAAGTTAAGGCATTATCTCCGGAAATCTCCAGTTCCAAAGGAGCAACGTCCTCTTCTATCGTTACAGGAATCGGATCAGATTTACATCCGGTACCACGGTCAACAATCACAACCAGATACTCACCGCCATTCAATCCGAGAATTGTAGAAGTAGCAGAACCACTAATCACGCGTGCATCAGCAGGTCCTGTTATATCTGGATTTTGATCGAATATACTCGTGCCATCTGTAATCCTGTCAGCAGGTACAGCTGACAGACCGAAATAATACTCATATGAATAAGGTCCTGTTCCCGTAATTTCTGTTTCAACAATTGTTATGGCACCATCAGGATAGAGGTTGGCCAATCCTGTACAGTTGCTCACATTTGTTTCGAGTACACCAGCAGTTAAATCACCTATTGAAGGATCATTTGTGTCGTCGGTAATAGTGGCTTCCAGCAGGGCTGTACAGTTTGTTGTGTTATCTGTAATCATCACTGTGTAAGTACCGCCTTGTATGTTGTCAAGGATCTGACTTGTTTCTCCGGCAATAGAGGCTGATGTGCCCGAACCTGTATACCATTGGAATGAGAAAGGACCAGGCGAAGAACCGGTAGCCTGAGATATTGAAATTTGGCCGTCATATTCAGTCGGTCCACCAGTAATACTGATATCACAAACTGAGTTATTCTCTGAACCGGAACCAATTGCGTCTATTGTAAATACAGGAGCACTTTGATCTTCACCTACTACAACAGTAACAGGGTTTGAAATACATCCGGTATTATCTTCTATTGCCACTACTGTGTAAGTACCTGTACCAAGACCTGTGATGTTCTCAGTGCCAGCTCCCTGGACTACAGATACCGTTCCAGTGGAAGGAGCATTTGTGCCCTTCTGAGCAAAAACGGAAGTTCCATTTGTAATCAGACTATCAGCGTCGACTGAACTTCCAAAATAATATCTGTATATATATGAACCTGACCCAAATGCGCCTCCGCTGGTTAAATTTGCTTCCACAACTTCAATGCCACCATCAGGGAATCCATTAGCTCCGCTACATAAACTCACATCTTGAACATCAACATCCGTAGTTACGTCTGGTATGATAGGATCGTTGGTGTCATCAACAATTGTTGCTTCAATAAGCGTCGTACAATTAGTTACGTCATCCGTAATCATCACTGTGTAGGTACCGCCCTGAATATTGGCAAGAACCTGACCTGTTTCGCCTGAAATCGGAGCAGATGTTCCTGAACCCGTATACCACTGGAATGAGAAAGGACCAGCAGACGAACCGACACCCTGCGTTACAGAAATCTGTCCGCTATATTCAGTAGGACCACCAGCGATCGTGATGTCACATACTGCATTATTTTCTGAACCAGCGCCTATGGCATCAACTGTGAATACAGGAGCATTTTGCGATTCTCCAATTGTTACAGTAACAGGGTCTGATGAACAACCCGTATTATCTTCAATTGCAACCACAGTGTAGACACCAGTTCCAAGACCAGTAATGTTATCTGTTGAGGCACCCATAACGGTAGACACTGTACCCGTTGCAGGAGGTGTTGTACCTTGCTGTGCGAATACAGAAGTTCCATCAGTAATCAGACTATCCGGATCTACTGTGCTTCCAAAGTAATATCTAAACACATATGTTCCCGAGCCAAATGCACCTCCACTGGTGATGTTGGCTTCTACCACATCAATTTCGCCATTAGGAAATCCATTTGCACCACTACACAAAGACACATCCTCAATATCAACGTCTGTCGTTACGTTCGGAATCGCCGGATCGTTTGTTTCATTTATGATTGTGGCTTCTACAAGTGCGGTACAATTAGTGATGTCGTCAGTGATCATGACCGTGTAAGTACCACCTTCTATATTGGCCAGTACCTGACCGGTTTCGCCCCCGATAGGAGAGGAGGTTCCTGAGCCCGTGTACCACTGGAATGAGAACGGACCAGGTGAAGAACCAGTACCTTGTGTAATGGAAATCTGACCACTGTATTCAGTTGGTCCGTCTGCTAAGGTAATGTCACAAACTGCATTGTTTTCAGAACCAGCACCAATCGACGCTACAGTAAATACCGGAGCACTTTGAGATTCTCCAATGTTAACTGTTACCGGATCTGAAGCACAACCTGTGTTATCCTCAATAGCCACTATCGTATATGTACCGACACCAAGGCCAGTAATGTTATCAGTATTAGCACCATTTACGGTGGAAACTGTACCAGTTGCAGGAGGAGTAGTTCCTTGCTGAGCGAATACAGAAGTTCCGTCAGTAATCAGGCTATCCGGATCAACGGAGCTTCCAAAATAATATCTGAAAACATAAGTTCCTGAACCGAATGGACCTCCACTAGTAATATTCGCTTCAATCACGTCAATTTCACCATTAGGGAATCCATCTGCACCATTACATAAAGAGACATCCTGAATATCAACATCAGCGGTTACGTCCGGAATCTCCGGATCATTGGTATCATCTATGATAGTTGCTTCTACAAGAGTTGTACAATTAGTGATATCATCAGTGATCATCACCGTGTAAGTACCACCCTGAATATTAGCGAGCACCTGACCTGTTTCACCTGTAATAGGAGAGGAGGTTCCTGAACCTGTATACCACTGGAATGAGAATGGGCCTGGCGAGGAGCCGGTTCCTTGTGTAATAGATATTTGACCACTGTATTCAGTTGGGCCTCCTGCTAGTGTGATGTCACAAACTGCATTATTCTCAGAACCAGCACCAATTGCGTCTACGTCGAACACCGGTGCACTTTGTACTTCATCAACTGTTACAGTAACCGGATTTGATATACATCCACTGACAGTAGATATAGCAACCACAGTATATTGACCTGAAGTAAGACCGGAGATATTATCAGTAGATGAACCACTTACAGTCACTCCTACAGTTGAAGAGAGCGGATCTATTTGAAGGAAAATATTGTCATCATCATCGATCAGACTATCAGGATCAACTGAAGTACCAATGTAGTAACGATAAGTATAAGGGCCACTTCCGACGATACTTGCATCAGTTACGCTAATAGTACCATTCGGGTAGCCTGTGCCGCCTAAACAAACAGTTAAATCAGTTGTATTAGCAGCAGCTACAGGTAGTACAGGATCAGTAGTTTCATCAATGATTGAGAATTGGAATATTTCATCGCATGAATTACTTGTTTGAGTAATTCTTACCGTATAAGTACCACCATCTATTTCATCAAGTACGTTGGTAATTGCTCCTGTAATTCCAGGTGCTGAGGTGTTATCGCCATCAAACCATTCATAAGTGTAATCAGACGGATCAGATCCGTCCTCTGGTGTGATGGTAATTCTTCCATTATTGTCAGTTGTAGCCAATGCCGGATCACAAACCCCATTATTAATTGAATTAGTTGCGTCTAATGTGAAGTTAGGAACTGCACCTGTATCTTCTACCTGATAGGTAAATGGTGCAGACACACAACCAGTAGTGTTATCAGTGACAACCAATGTGTATTGTCCACCAGATAATCCGCATAGGAAAGGATCTTTTTCGCTTCGAATGTTAGCAGCATCAACACTACTTCCATCGTACCAGTCAAATTCAAATCTGTCTAAGAAAGGTTCAATGAACACAGCCTGATCATTGTTTGATCCACCTGTTGATGATGTAAAACCGGCAATTACATCTGTTGCACCACCAAAGATGTCGTTGACAATATCTCCGGTATATTCAAACCTCATAGATTCATTTACAAAAAGCCTTAAGTTTTGCTCACCGCCAATTTGCCTGATTACGAAAGTTACATCTAACGTATCCCCGTTTTCAACATTGTCTAGTCCATCCGCAATCTGCACAGGAGGAGTTATTTGTACATCAATATCTCCATTAAAGAATAAATTAGTGTGATCAAATGCCGGGTCATCGATATCTCCATTTTGGAAATCATCAAATTCAACACTGAATGAAGGGGTCACCTGAGGAATAGTATTCGCACCTCTGGTATCACCTACTCCTAGATCCTGACCTACACCACCTCGGGCATCATAACCTCTAGGGTCTCTGTGGAATGTTAGTGCTATTCCATCAGCACCATTTGCGTCTTTATCACCCAGATACAATCTGAAATCTAATCTTAGCGGTTGACTTAAGTCAACAGTATCGCCTAACCAGATTCTTCCAAATTGATTATTGGTAGCGGTAGTTAACTGAAATCCATTTGTTCCAATTGTGGTCGCGTCATCCAGTACTACAGTATTACAAGAAGAAATGTTTTGCCATATTTGATCATTGTCGACACCATTGATTTCAATACCAGCAAGATTTAATGCTGCAATGATAGATCCATCACCTGGCAGGCTACATAAAGTATTATCATTTACTTCTGAATTTGGTCCATCTATTTCTGGTGTAGTAGGTGTATCATTGATCGTGAAATCAAATGTTTCACTACAACCTGTTGCGATATTTTCTACCAATACTCTGTAAGTACCGCCCGCAATATTTGAAACGATATTGTCGGTAGAAGTAACAGTAACTGAAGCACCATCATCCAATACATTTTCTGTAGGATCAGTAGTTTGTCCACTGAACCAAGTGAAATTATAATCAGTGATATTTCCTACTGTTGGTCTTATGGTAATCTCTCCTGTTGGTGTCAAAGTAGGATCGCAAATAATATTATCATCAGTATCAATCAACGTTACATCAGGGAATACGAATAACGGATCAATGGTGATCGTGATAGGAGATGACTCACAACCAGTTACCGTATTTCTGGCTACTACAGTGTAACTACCATCTTGTCGTTGACTTAGGATATTAGATGTTTCACCGAGCAAAGTTCCGGTTACATCAGTACCCTGGTACCATCTGAAAGTGTAGTCGGCATTTGGCAGGTTTACAGTTGTCCCGTCAATGGTTAAAGCATTTACTGTTGCTGTACCATCATATGATCCGGAAGATCCCGGGTCACAAATTGTATTTTCTGTACTGGCTGTGTTGGCCAAAGTAAGTACCGGCAATACCGTTGCATCGTTGATTGTAGATACCTCCGTATTTGAGCAACTAAATGAAGTGAATGTAACTTCTACAATGTATTCACCTGCTCCCTGATTGATGATGGTGCTGGTATTTCCGCCATCCGCATTTGATACTTCATTTCCGGCAGTCACTGTATTTCCGGTATACCACTGGAATGTATAGCCATCATCTTCATCTAGTTCGACACTTGGATTATCCGGGTCAATTACATAAGCCCGCAAAGAACCGTTTGAACCATCGCAGTTCGTTAGATCATTAACAGTCTCTATGGTAATATCCGGGAAAAGAGGTTGGTCAGATATCGTTTCTGTAGCAGGTAAGCTGACACATTCCGTGAGATTGCTTACCATCACAACGGTGTAATTCCCAGCGGCAAGACCTGAAAGGGTAGACCCTGATTCACCTGCTATTCTCTGATTTTCATCTACGACATCACCAGTATACCATCTGAATGTGAAATCTGCTGGGTCTCCTGTGAATTGAACAATCATTTGTCCGGAAGGATTTGCAGGGTCGCAAGATGCATTCACATTTGTAAATGAAGCATCGATGACAGGTAATATCTCATTGCTTCCAACATTTACATCCAATACTGAGAAACAAGTTAAGTCGTCATTTGTAACTCTGATTCTATAAACACCATCAGCCAAACCAGTGAAGTTAAAACCTGTAGCTCCATCGGTTATTGATTCTGTTTGTCTCAGATCTGTTGTGTTAGCTCCATTGAAAATCTCAAAAGTATATGAAGCCGGTTCTACGATACTTCCATTTCTGGTAGTATTGCTTGATGCCGTCACTAAGATCTCACCAAGACCCGCAGAATTACAACCCTGATCATCAACGACTACCGTTGCAATATTTGGATTGTCAGGGATATCAGGAAGTGAAACCACAGAAGGGCTCGTGATACATCCTGTTGTATTATCCTCGGCACTCAGTGTGTAGAACCCTCCGGCGTATCCGGTAAAGATACCAGTACTGTTAGATTCCAGTAAAGTAGCTGTCGAAAACCCTTCATACAGGCTGAAAGTATAATCTCCGCCAGCAGGAGTGATGTCGTTACTGACGTCTATGATACCATTTGGATTAGAAGCATCACAACTTGTATTAGCATCAATTGTAGTGATCGGGCATTCAATATCTGCAGTTACTGTGCTGATAGAAGAGGAGGCATCCGGTTCTCTTAAGGTACCGTCATTTCCATTTCCTGATACATCCGGGATGATTGTGCCGTCCGTATCGCCGGTGACGTTATTAAAATCATAGTAGGCTATCAGTCCAGCTTCGCTTCCTGTTAACTCACGACACATCTGCTCTACAATATCTTCAGGGGATAGCGCTATGTTGTAGATTCTTACTTCATCTAAAGTACCTTCAAATTTCCCGTAGTTCGGGTTGTTATCTCTACCGATAAACATTGGGTTTCCGGTATCTCTAACGGCTCCACCATTGTAGGTAGTAGAACCGATTTGTACACCGTTGGCATACATAAACATGTCACCTGTTGAAGCATCATAAGTTCCAACAACCTGTGTCCATCCCGTTGCTGAGTATGCTGAGTTAATTCTTCCTCGGCTTCCCGCAACGCCATCAACAACAAAAGCAAGTCCGTCGTGATTGTCTGACCACAGCAGCACCTGATTCTCGCCTGTTGCTCCTGAAGAAAATGTTCTTTCGTCTGCACTATAATTGTCAGGAGTGAAATCAGCCCAGTATGAAATTGTAAATGAAGTAAGTCCGGCTAAAGTCTGCGGTATTTCGACATATCCATTACCCCCGATTACTACTGCATCCTCCGTATCAACCGGTGTTCTGAATGTAAATTCAGGGATTTCAAAATTAGCTCTTACTTCTACCGTATCGATATCGAAACAACCTGTCGCTGTCTCAGTAACCACCACTGTGTAAAATCCGTCCGGTAAATTGCTGGCAGTTGCTCCGTCAGCAGAAATGTTAACTCCTGCCAGTGCTCCTGGTAATCTGTTATTTGCTACTTCACTGGTAAACAAACCAGCATACCATTCAAAATCAAATCCAGCTACAGATGGACCTGAACCTGTATCTCCTGTAGCGGTTGCGGACCCAGTTCCTGCCTCACAAGAGGTGTTGGGGCTCACAGCTGTTGCTACAGCTTCCGGAGTCCCTGTCAGGTCTTCGATTTCAATGACCAAAGGAAGAGATTTGCAACCAGTATTATTGTCTTGGGCCACTACAGTATATTCTCCCGGAGGTATTCCGCTGTATGTTGGGCCAGTAAAGTCTTCGGTAGCTCTCACTGTACCACCATCATACCATAGGAAGGTGACATCATCAGGAGAGGATACAGTGGCGGAACCAGTATTCAGGTCTGCGCACGATGTAACATCAACCTTTGAATCAAAAACAATCGTAGGCAGAATATTTGGTGAGCGCAAACTGACTTGTTGGGTCACGTCACATCCACTCTGTAAATCAGTGATAACATATTCATAGTCACCTGCCTCAAGATTACCGATGATCGAACCTGTTCCAACAATGTCGTCATCAGTCCGGAAAGATCCATTGAAAAGTACGAAACTGTAACCAATCGTTACTGTATCTGTTGTTAATCCGTCATTATCATAATCATTCACATCGATCGCACCAGCAGTGATCTCACCATTCGGCATCAAACAGTTGATAGGTTCATTCGATTCAAAAGCGATTCCGATGGGATCAATGCGTATTCTGTCTATTTGGATAGAGGCAGTATCTGAAAAACAATTTCCAAGATTCGAAAAACCGATCACACTGTACGTGCCTTCAGCCATTGTAGGAAATTCTGAACCTGTAAAAAGTACAGTCGAGAAATCGTTTTGATTATACCATCTGAAAGTGAAATCATCCGTAAATTCTCCGGTTTCTGGAGGTGTCATACCAACTACTCTGATATTATCAATGGCATACCTCTCACTTCCACCCGTGTTGAAGATTCTTGCCCGGATCGTCAAAGTGCTGCCAGTTAAACCGCTAGCTGTTGCCTGTGCATAGGAAAAATCTCCCACCTGTGAGCCGTTGTTCATCTGAACTGCTGTGCCTCCATCGAGGATATAGAAAACCTGTACGTAATCCTCACTTGTTTCCAGACCTCCATCTGATAACAGATCCATTGTAATATCTACAGAGACATAAGAAGAGATATCAATAGATTGTGATGTCCATACCACCTCTTCGTCAGAATTATTCACAAAGAATGAATTTCCGGAAAAGAAATCTGATACTTCTGAAATTCTTGAATCATTGGCCAAACTATGCGTTTTGCTCCATGCGGTAGCGCCGTTATCAGATTCATCACCTACGGTAAGGTCTTCAAAATCCTCTAACCATGCTACTTCTACCATTGAAGGAATATCTCCAAGATAAAATGCTCTTGCCGATCCGTTATCTGGCAGAGCGTCATCACATTTGTTGTTATCCGAAATTTTTGAAACTGAAAGATTAAAAGGTTCTGATACAATACTGACTGATGCCAGGTTGTTAACAGTTTCACATTCCGTAATAGCTACTTGCGCATCAGGGTCGATAGGAGGGTTCTGAGTTCCCACGTCATTGATGGAAATGAATAATTCAAAATCTCCGCCTGGACCTTGTACAGTTCCTGTTACTACAAGCTGATCACCAGGGTTGAAATCTACCAATGGCTGCACAATTGTATTGAGTTTCACAGAACCAGCCACTGTTGGATCACCTGAATAGAAAGTTATCGGCAAATTTCCACTTAAATCAAGGTCTCCCACATTAGAAAGCAAGAAGGAAACACTAAACTCCGTGTCAGGACATGTAGGTGCAGAGAAAGTAATATTGTCACCAATGGAGAAATCGGGTTGCGAGTATTCGGCACAACCATCCTGATTTAAGAATGGTGCCTGGTTTAGAAATGAGTTTAGTGATCTTACTTCACCTACTATCCCAGCTTCCGGACAACCGCCATCACTAAATGCAATGGTATGATCCTGCTGCTGAATAGGGATGGTAAGATCATCATTTACGTTTACTGCAAAATATCCATGCTGATTCCATACAGACCTGGATGGTTGCCAACGTTCGCCGTTCGCCGCTTCATACACTCTGACATGAGAGTTTCTGGATCCGCTGTAAGGATCGAATGCAAGAGCATCTGAAGTTGAACAAGTTACAATCAATTCACTGGCGCCATCACCATCAACGTCCGCCACAATGGGATATTCGAACCACGTTCTGGACTGACAATAGATGGAGTTTCTGGTAGATCCGTCCGTTCCATCAATGATGTGAAGAGTTCCTTCACTTCGATAGATTACCTCACCGGAACCATCACCATCAAAATCAAAAAGACTACAACCGGTAAATCCGGATGAGCCTTCCACAATTCCCTTAATCCAAAGGGGATCCATATTTTCATCGAGACAGTAAAGCTTTTGATTGGATACATATGAAATGTTCAGATTGCCATCATTGTCCATATCGGCGATATTGATTCTACCGGTACCTCTTTCGAAGTTATTGGAAACATCTGCGTAGGTCTGGAACTGGTCTTCTACCGGATCCCAGAAAAATATGGTTGTCTGATCGTTAGTAGATGTTCCGAGTGCACCCGAAAAGAAAACATCCATGTCTCCATCAGTATCGAAATCTGCTACTGATGTGAAGGCAAAACTAGTTCCGTCACCCCATGACCAACGCTTAGGGAGGAATCGCTGACCGCTGGGTAAAATGTCATCTAATTGTTTGATCAGGGTTTTAGTTCCTGCTGCAATGTTCACTGCATATATCCAAGGTCCATCTACTAATTCAAGGCCGGAGCAGTCGGCACAAAATGAATCTGGAAAAATGTCTACAGCGACACTACCATACATGGTTTCCGTATCCCATTGACCTGTTCCGGGAACGATGATAGCACCTGTTTCTGCATTGATAATTTCATTGGCATGATAGAATTCTACTACACCATCCTGGTTAAAATCAGCTAAAGCCGGATTACCGGCCCTGTCAAGATTAGATCTGGTACTCCATAACCTGGTAGTCAAATCACAATTCCATGCTTCTACTATATTTCCTATTGAATTGGAACCCCGTCGACCGGTAAAGAACACTTCACCACAGTCGTCATCATTGATGTTCCCAACTGCGACAATGTTTTCTGGTTCAAACCCGGGATCGAGTGAATATAGCCAGTCACCATTTTGACCATTTAGAATATTGATTGTATTCTCAAGGTGATTCGTGACAATCACTTCAGGGATACCGTCGTTGTTTAAGTCTCCTACTGTTACAGAAGACTTATTATGCGAGGATTCGTTAGGCGACCCCCATTGTAGTGCTATGTCAAAATTTGTTACTGATGGATCGTTCTCACACAGAATAGGATTTCCAAAAAAGAAATCCGAACAGGAACCGCTTCCTGAACAATCCGGGTCAAAACAATCAATCAAACCGTCACCATCATCATCAATTCCGTTATCGCATATTTCCTGTGCCATAGCTGCAACACTGAAGAAAATGCTGAAAAAACCGATAATAGCTGCTCTCTTACAATCAGTCATAAATATAGGTATAATGATTTTTTTTCTTTAATTAATACTATAAAGGAAGTAATAGTAACCTTTTACCCTAAATAAAAATTCAAAAAGTCCATTTATCCTTCTATTAACATTAAATCTAATACTTTTTTACTCAAATGTATTTATCCTTTAAAAAATTGCAATAATCTAAGTATACAACTGGTAAAGATAAATATTTCAGTGGTGGAATGTTTCTTTATCTGGCCAGTAGTATGCTTCCACTTCTATTAAAGTTGGCATCCTGACACTTTAATGCATAATAATATACACCTTCAGGTGCTTCTCTTCCCTCTGTTGTTCCGTCCCAGATACAATTATTGGCATCAAATGGTGTAGACAACTCTTGTATGATTGTTCCTTTACTATCAAATATGTAAACCGTGCAGCCATCTAAAATACTGGCATTTAATATTTCCCAGCATTCAAATCCCAGGCCGTCTCCGTTAGGAGAAAATGTTCTTCTCGGAACCAGAAAATTATTGACGATTACCACATTTGCTGTTTCCCTGCAACCATTTGTTGTCGTTCCGGTCGCCATTACATTGGTAAAGGCATTGCTTGGAAATACAGTTACATTGTTACTGGTATTATTTTCGATTACTTCTTCCGGCTCCCAAAATAAATCAGATCCGAAACTAACAGATAAGCTGACAGATTGAACTCCCTCAGTAAGCCTGATGGTATCATTAGTAATGGTGAAATCTGATTCAATCACCAGTTCGGAATTAGGGAAGTTACTGTAATCTTCAGACGAGGAACCTTCACAGCCAGCATCATCGGTCCAATTTACCGATATCGAGCCGCTACTTTCGCCTCTTTCTGTTTTACCGAAAGCAAACGACTCAGTAGAGCCGGTAGACCAGGCATATGCTCTGAAATTATCAGGTAATTCAAGTCTGATACTATCACTTGGACATTTATTTAGCCCATTAGGATCTGTCGTCGTAATCGAGACATCCGGAACTTCTCTTACTGAAACAGGAAATTGTGCAGTGCCTTCACAAGCCTCCAGGTTCTCGTAAAAACTGGTAAGAGTTACCAGATAATTTCCTGCCTCCGTATAGGTATGGGTAGTGGTTTCTCCTGTGCCCATGTTGCCGTCACCGAAATCCCATCGATGTAATATATTTAATCCGTCCTGACCCGTTGCTGTAGCCTGAAAATCCAGAGGGAGTCCAATACAAATATTTCTTTCTGAGTTTATATCATTGTTTGGTTGAATGACAGACTGGATTTCTAAAGGCGTTACCTCCTCGCTACAACCCGTATCATCAGTGATTACAACTGTGTATGCACCAGGATTCGATATGTTGATGCTTGTGTTTGTTTCGTTCGGCAAATCCGAACCATCTAATCTCCACTGATAGGTGAAGCCATCAAGAGAAGTGACAGATAATGTTTTATTGTCACCGACACATAACAAGTTTCCTCCGTCAGCGCTAATCTGGGTAAAAGGTAGATTTCTACTGCCTACAAGAACCGATCCCGCAGCACTTCTACAGCTACCAGACTGAATGACCAATTCATATCTTCCGGCATCTGATGGCTGAAAATCATTGATCGTAAACACCGGGTCGGTAAGCGTCTCAGTGCTTCCGTCAGGTCTGGTCCACTCGTAAAATACGGTGCTTCCTGTTATATTGGAGGTTAAGATCAAATCATCTCCGGGGCAAACCGGTCCGTTTGATGTTGGTACCGGTGCATTGACGACATCAGAATTAACGATGATGTTTACGGTATTCGATGTGTTTTCACAATTACCACCTTCTGATGAAAGTGTAACTCTGAAATTCCCTGATTCTCCAGGATTTAGGAAGTCCTGTGTATTTACAAATGAGACATCACTTTCCTGTATAGTATTGAAAGCACCGTTGTTTATGCTCAATTCCCACCTGTATGTTGATCCGTTGGTTTGAGTTGCCTGTAAGACCAGACCATTGTTAGAGCATATTACCTGTCTGTCTTCCGGAGAGATAGTTGGTTCTACACAATTCTTATTTAAAAAAACGGACAGGTCTCCAAAACTAGCTCCTGCCACACTGTGTGTGAAAGATATATCCGGTCTTCCGTCGCTATCAACATCTGCAATTCTAATATTTCTTGAGCTGGAAGGAGTACTGAGCTGAAAGCTGTTAAACGTCATAGTTGAACCAACTGTACTGTTGATTAATACTGATAATCCTGCTGTAGCATCAGATTTTAATGATGAGGTTACAATATCTACCAATCCATCGCCGTTCAAATCTCCAAAGTCCAAAGATTCGGGATTTCCATTTACCTGAACAGTGGTGTTTCGTTGTAGTGTAATGCTTCCCCCGTTGACACCTGTATTATTGATAAAGATATGCGCATCATTAGATGCTTCATTAGATCCTGTGACTCCACCATCAATCGTTACTAAATCTGAAAAACCGTCATTGTTTAAATCTGCTGCTTTTACAGATGTGAGACCGCCTGACTGCTCTAACCTGATGACGTTTCCAAATTCAATTGTCCCGATATCTGAAGTATTAGGTAAAATGAAAATGTCCGAAACTCTCAACGGAATTAAGATCACGTCATCAAAACCATCATTATTAAGGTCCTGAATATCGATTGCTGATGTCTTGCTACTTCCTTCGATGAGAAACTGAAGCGGGTCAGTATCAAATGATGTATTTCCTGAAGAACTGGTGTTTTTGAATATATCAATAAAATCATCTGTATTGTTAGTAGCGATGATTTCAGGCTTACCATCATTGTCCAGGTCGTGAATGTTTACACGACCGATATTTCTCACATTGTCATCTGCTAATCTGGGAAGGTTTAAAGTAGTAGCCAATGTAAAGTTGATAGTACTCCCTGCTGAAGTGTTTTCAAAGATGTAAATCCGAAATCCTTGTGTACCACCTTCCGCAAGGATCAGATCCTGCAATCCGTCTCCATTTAAGTCCCCACAGTCTGAGAATGAAACTTCGTCAATTTCACTTTGAGCAAGCCCGAAGTTGATATTGCCAATGGAACTATTGTTTGTGAAAATGCTGAATCGGCCTACCTGTCCCGTTTCTTGCCTGTTATTGGTCACAACAAAGTCCAAATTTCCATCTCTGTTGAAATCGCAAGGACAAAGGTCAAATACACCTCTCAGTCCGGTTCGGTTGAGATTCTGAGAGCCGATGTTACCGAGTTCAAAACTACTTCCGCCAAAACTCATTAGAAATTTTTCTCTGGACGCTACTCTCACACCTGTTGAAAGATTTATCACGTTGATATGATCATAAGTAGCATTCGCCGGAACACGGACTTCCAGAATATTCCCTGATGAAGAAACAATGGTAGCTTCTGCAGCGCCAAAGTAAACTCTCAAATCCGATGAATCATCACTAAAGCCTCTGCCATTGATCGTTACAATCTCATTAAAGGATCCCGTGGATTTGTCAATATTACTTATAAATGCACTTTGTCCAGCAAGTTGCCCAAATGCCAGGAATGTAATCAAAATAGCATTGTATATAATAAATCTTATTTTCATTTATCAGCCTATTCTACTGTTAACAACCAGATTTTAGTAAATCCTTCTCTTTGTTTAAGTAATGTCCTCTGTCTTTTGGCTTTCTCCACACTTTTCGACTGGAAGACTACCACGTAATACAATTTAGTTTCAGTTACATACCCTACGATCACATCTCTGTATCCATTTTCGAATAACTCGTCGCTAAAGTTTTCTGCATGATCGAATACCTGGAAAGCACCAGCTACAACATAATTGCCGGTTTCCAATTCAAGTAAATGATTTCCTTTTTTAACCTTCCTAGGGATATCTGAATTTGCCAGTTCTTCAATTGTTCTAGTGTCTTCTTTTACCTTATCTACTGGTATTTCATCTGTTACTGGATCAGCGATCGCATCATTGGTAGAGGTTTGCTTATCAGCAATGTCATTTTTATCATTCTGGACCGTCGTGACCTTATCGTCTTCTACTTTCAAGTTGTCCACTTGATCAGCATTGGCTTTTTCTGCCTTACTATTGTCAACATTTGTCTCGTCAGTCTTTTCTTTGATCGTTTCGGTAGAACTACCATCATTAGTCTTCTCCTGATCGCCTTTATTGCTTTCAATAGAATCAACTTTGTCGTTGACATTATTATTGTCAGTGTTTTTAGCATCACTTTCTTTTTGTGATGTTACATCCTTTGGGTTTTCTGTTTTGGCAGGATTTTGAGCTACCTCTTTGCTATTATCATTACTTGAAGTGTCATCATTTTTAGCAGCATTGCGCTGTTTTTCAATCAGGTCTGTGATGCTTTGAGCTTTCGTTTTAGCTTCGTCATTCTTATCAGTTGTTTCAGGAATCTTGTCATCGGTTGTTTTGGTACTGCTGTCCGTTTCTTTTACCGAATCCTGCTGATTTTTGTCATCCTGTTGTTTGTCCGTACCGGTAGGAGGGGCGTCTTCTGTTTCCGCATTTGTGTTATCCGTTGGTTTTTCTTCCGTCGGTTTGTCTTTGTTTAGTCTGTTATTTCGCTGTTCCTGAAGAGCGGCAAGACGATCTTTATTTCTTGCTTCTTCCTGCGCATCAAGAGCTTCTTGCTTCTTACGCGCTTCTTCCTGCCTCTCTTCCAGACTCTTTCTGTGGGATTTGATGAAGGACGACACATGCTCAGCATGATCTTTTTTAGTACCCAGGTGATAACCAATGTGTATTTCAAATGTTGGGCCTAGGATATCATTGAAATTAGAATTACCAATATCATAAGCAAAGCCTACTCCAATCTTTTCTTTGATTTTAGTTCCGAAAAGGGCAATAATTCCTGCATCCTGCCTGTAAGATGCTCCAACCCAAACGATGTGCTTGAGGTGAGTAATTAGTGCTGCTTCGAATTGATTTGGTAGGTTTTGATTATACCTATATAAAAGGTGTGGCTCAAAAGCGATATCATCATTGATATGACCTCTGTAATTAGCTTTAAATAATGCTTCTCCTAGAGGATCTACCTTAATTCTGGAGAAACTTTCCGTTCCAACAAGTTCATAACCTACCAGGTTTGGTAAGGCGAAACCTACGTTGAAATGTCCAAAGTGATAAGTGGCACCAAAGTTAGCCAGTGAAAATGTAGCTGATTCGGATAGTGAGGCGAATGCCGGGTCAGCTGGTGAATCAAATCCGTCCGTATTAATGGATTTTGTACCACCTCCCAATGACATACCTACTCTTAAATAATGTTTTCTGTCAATTGCGAGCAGGTAACTGAGACTTCCTTTGATCGCCGTGCTATTGATTAAACCTTCCTGATCGTTGTAGGCGGTGAATCCAACGCCCAAACCTCCCTTTAATGGCGTATGAAAGCTAACATGGGACAAAGCAGGAGCACCGTCAATGTTACTCCACTGCTTGCGATACATGCCAAAAAAAACTGAATGACCTTCAACACCTGCATATGCCGGGTTGTAAATGAAAGGATTCATAAAAAACTGACTGTAAACTCTAGACTGTTGAGCTTGCGAAATGCTAATTGACAGCAATAATGCCGCAATTAAACACGTCATTTTATTCATACTTTGCATAATAACCCTTAACACCCGATTAATTCATTTGAATCAAATAAACTTAAAATTATCCAAAAAACACTAAAAAAGTCTTTTTCTTAGATCAAACTATGTTTTTTGTAGACGATTAATGATTATTTTTAAAATAAAACAGGAATTCACTAGTTTTTATTGTAATTTGCGAATATTATTTTGTAATTTATTTTGATATGAGGTTAAGATATTTACTAACATTTATGCTTTTCTTGGTCACTGAGGTGACTTTTGGTCAATTTTGGTTTGGTGTAAAGGCGGGTGGACACAGGACTAGCTTTAATTATCAAAATGAAGAGCAGGTATTTTTGTTGGAACAACGGGAATTCATTCAGGAAGATTTATATCAGCCAGTCAAGGCAAACTTCAATTATGAGTTCGGTGCAATGATGTCTTACACAGCAACAGACAGGTATTCCGTTCATACTGAAATTAACTTCGAGAGAATTAGCAAAAATATTAGAAGTAGAGAAGGTCAGTATTTTCTGGATAATGAATGGAATTATAATTATCTGTCAGTACCGTTGTTTTTACGGGTAAGTACTCTGAGCAAACCTGTTCAGTATTACTTTAATCTTGGTCCTAAGATTAGCTATCTTTTATCAGCCAAAGGTGATTTGTCAATTCAGCTATTTCAGGAAACAAGCCCTGACAAACTGGTGAATAGCTTCGATGTAGTCTACAATTTTGAAGATGCCAACAATCCTGATGGAGGACAGCTTGTATTAGATAACCCTAATAGAGTTCAGTACTCACTAAATCTCGGTGGTGGGGCCATGCTGGATTTAAAAACCGGTGGTAGAATGATGCTTGATTTTCGATATAGCTGGGGGCATTCAAATCTAGGGTCTAATTTAGATTCGGAGCTATTGGAATTTGGCGAAAATGTAGAATACTCCAATCAAATGTTCTCATTTACAGTTGGTTACATGATTCCATACAATCCTGCGGAATTACTAAAAGGAACCTCCACGAACGATCTCTTACAAACTACCTCTAAGAAGAAGAAAAAGAAGAAGAAGAGATAATGTTCAAAATCGGTTGGTCGCCAATTTATGTGCACCCTCTTCCCGACAAACATAGGTTTCCAATGGAAAAGTATGAGTTGTTGAGGCAACAACTGCTTTACGAAGGGACAGTAACGGAGGATAATTTCTTCGAACCTGGTATGGTAGCTGATGAGGATGTCTTACGGGTTCATCAAAAAGAGTATTTTCAAAAACTCAACGCACTTACGCTTACTCCCAAAGAAATCAGAAAAACCGGCTTCCCTCTTTCCGAGCAGCTCATTCACCGTGAAAAAGTGATTATGCAAGGTACGCTGGAATGTACCAGGTATGCATTAGAACATGGTGTTTCCATGAATATTGCCGGTGGTACTCACCATGCTTATTCTGAACATGGAGAAGGTTTTTGTTTATTGAATGACATTGCCATCGCTTCCGGCCATTTATTGGAGAGCAAACTGGCAAGGAAGATTCTCGTGGTTGATTTAGACGTACATCAGGGAAATGGAACTGCGGAAATCTTTGCGGATAATGATTCGGTTTTTACTTTTAGCATGCATGGAGAGAAAAACTATCCCATGAAAAAGGAAAAATCTGATCTGGATATTGCATTGCGTGATGATACAGGAGATCAGGAGTACCTGTCGGCTTTGGATGATCATTTAAGTAAGTTGTTGAAGATGATTAAACCAGATTTTATTTTCTTTCAAAGCGGGGTAGATATATTGGCTACAGATAAATTGGGAAGACTTTCTCTCTCTTTGGATGGGTGTAAACAAAGGGATGAAATAGTCCTCTCTGCTTGTAAACAAAAAGGTATTCCATTGGTAGCAAGCATGGGAGGCGGTTACAGTAAAGATGTCAGGATTATCGTGGAGGCGCACGCCAACACTTTTAGGCTCGCACAAAACATCTATTTCTGATGGAAGAGCTGGAATCATGGGAAAAGAAGCGTACCAGAAATGCAGTATTTTATACTACTATCGTAGTTGGTTTCATCGTATTGGTTTTTTTAGTCGAAAAGCTGGTTGATTACAGCTTTTATTGGTTCGGAGTTTTTCCGAGAGAATGGTATGGATTGCAGGGAATTCTTTTAAGCCCGTTTAAGCATCATGATTTTGGTCATCTGATCAATAACATGCTGTTAATTAGTATTTTATTAATTGGATTTTTCTTACATGTCAATCGGAAAAAATTATTTGTGAAGCTCTTGCTTATCTCGTTGGTTTGTAATATTTGGGTTTGGATAGGGGGCAGGTCGGCCTGGCATTACGGAGCTAGCGGAGTTGTCTATGGCTTGTTTTTCTTTCTCTTGATTTATTCTGTCAGATTTAAAAAAAAAGAGCTTTATTTATTTCTTTTAAGCTGCTTAATTCTATCTGCGGGTTTTTTTGTCGGACTTTTTCCATACGATCCATCAGTGTCGTATGAAGGTCACCTGTTTGGTAGTATTGCAGGTCTCTTGATAATGATATTTGAAATCTGCATTTCTTGAAAAATTTATATTTGACACCTTAGTTTTCTTAGGAGGAATT
>JBCBHL010000121.1:0-19005 GCA_038525605.1 Bacteroidota bacterium | reverse complement strand
AATTAAAGCTAATTATACCGATACTAAACAACTATTTCTACCTATTTGAAAAACAATGCTTACGTCGAACTCACGTTTAAATAATGCTCTTTCCAATTAATGTTTCATTCTGGGAGAAAATCCCTCGCCTTCAGGTGAAGACTTTAGTTTAACCTTTTCTTCGATTAGTTACGTGAAGTTTTTCGTCTCGATCATAAAATTATGATTTGAGGTCAATTCATTAAGACTAAATTGTCGTCTGTTACTGAAACTTTAGTCGGCTTCTAGCCGAAATCCAACCTATCACCTTCAAGGTGATAGTAGTTTAGTTCATGTAATAGAGCTACTCTATTTAAATTTCCAAAAATGTAGAAAAAACTCTCAAATCGATATTTTAAAATTAAATCAGGTTAGGCATTAGGAATCCCAAAATTCAGGTCAATAGTGTTTTTAGTTAGTTATCTTATTCATTTTGCGGAAAATATATCGACTTGTTGATTTGAGTATTTGGTTAGATGAAACTTTTGCATCAAAATTCGCCAGACGAATAGGGGATTTCCAATCAGATATCTTCTCCAAAGTCTTCTTGGTTCAGTAAATAACCTAACCAGCCACTCAAATCCGAAATCGGTCAGGAATTTCGGTCCTCTATACAGCTCGCCAACGTAAAAATCCAGACAGGCACCCAAAGGAAGTAAAACCTTGCAATTCAATAAATTCAGATTATTCGAAAGCCACTTTTCTTGTAAAGGCATGCCAAATCCAATATACAATACGTCTGGTTGAAATTGATTTATATCACTAGTTACATCAGTGTTTTCTTTCCCCTCTTTTTCGAAATAACCATGGTGTGCTTTAAACCTTAAATTCGGATGTTTTTCAACTAATTTTTTGTTTAGTTTGTCTATCACTTTTGGAGTTGACGCCAGAAAGTAGATGCTCAGATCTTTCTTTACAAGCTCCATTAGCATAGTATCTAGAAAGTCGGGGCAAGTCATTCTGTGTTCGAATTTTACTTTATGTCCTAGAATCCTAGCGCCTAGCAAAACGCCAACACCATCAAAAAAGATTATATCACAACTGTGCAGAAATTCGCGGTAAGTCTCACTCGTGACAGATAGGTTCATGCACTTTACATTCGCATTCCCTATTATTTTAAAGCTTTTCTGTGGGACATTGGTAATCTCGTTAATAAGCTGTGATGAATCTATTAAATCTATATTGATTCCTAAAACGTTAACACTCTTATTCATAAACGCAGATTAAAATTTAGCTTCGGAATTATGAAATTGACATGCCAGCTTCATAAAACTGAATTCTTATTGGCCTTGAATTACTCAAAACCAACTGCAATTTAAAGGACTAAATTTCTTATTTGAACAGAATTGAGAATATTTTAATAATTGATTTTTTTACCCTCTTTTCTTTAGAACTAAAAGTTTGTTGAATCATCAGAATTATGGGTTATAAGTACTTGAAAAACATTATAGTCGTTCTTATTGACTTTTTTTGAATACAGCAAAATTTATTTGCTTTTAAGATAGAATCATTTTCAATAGATGAATTATGTACTGATAACTGTTCCAAATTTAGTGATTCCTCATAGTTAAACAGACATAAATCAGACTAACGAAGATGCTTAAAAGCCTTTTCTAACTATTTGATAATAAAATAAGTATCTAGTAACTTTTAAAATCATTTTTTGAAAAGCCACAATTTTTACTCATTTTTGCGTGTTCAAAATTATACTTTGTATTTACGCGTGTTGGATTGGTTTTTGTAAATGCAAAATGTGTAATAAAATTTAGGGCGCATGAAAAGGAGATATTCAAAATTTTTTCCGTTCGCATTTTTAGTATTTGATTTACTTAGTCTAAACATCGGAGTTGTACTGGCAAACCTGATTAGGTTTGGTCAACCATTCTACTTCAACGACAGATACATCACCCTTCATTTGTTTTTGAATATATCCTGGATTGTAATCTTTTATGTAACTAAGCTGCATGAAAGTAACAGGGAGTCCAAAATCCTCGACGTGATTAACAAAGTGCTCTTAGCATTAGTGATCAACCTTTCACTAACGTTTGCCTTATGGGTAGGAATGAAAGCCTACTTTTACTCACGAGAACACCTTTTTTACACGTTTCTGTTTTTCTCTATTCTGATTACTTCATGGAGAATCGCCTTCTATTATTTTATAAGGTACTACAGAACAAAAGGTTACAACATTAGGAATGTCGCCGTTGTAGGTCTGGGGCCTACAGCTAAAAATATTGTAAAGTACATCGATAATACACCGGAATTAGGCTATGTCTTTCACGGTTACTTCGATAACAATACTGATCAGGAAAATGTATTGGGAAATGTAGAAGATCTGGAAAAATATTGCCAGGAAGAGCACATAGACATCATCTTTTGTTGTCTGCCCAAGCTTTATGACGATGAGATCAAAAAGATTGTTGATTTTGCTGAAAATAATCTCATCAAGATCAAAGTGATTTCGAGGTTTAGCAACATTGTCAACAAGAACCTAAATATTCAGAAGTACGGTGAGATTCCTGTGATCAACGTGAGTTCTATACCGCTTGATAGTCCTTTCAATCGGTTTGTCAAAAGATCGTTTGATATTGTTTTCTCGTCACTAGTAATGATTTTTCTGCTATCATGGATCATCCCGTTGATAGGTTTATTGATAAAATTTGAGTCCAAAGGACCCGTATTTTTCAAACAATATCGAAATGGTAAAGGCAATGAAAAATTCCTGTGTTGGAAATTCAGAACGATGAGGGTAAACGCGCAGGCAGATACTAAGCAAGCTACCAAAGATGATCCAAGAATTACCAAAATTGGTGCGATTCTAAGGAAAACAAGTTTAGATGAGTTGCCCCAGTTTATCAACGTTTTTCTGGGAGATATGTCAGTGGTAGGCCCAAGGCCACACCCGATTAAGTTGAATGAAGAATTCAATCCTAAAATTGACAGATTTATTCAAAGGCATGCTGTGAAACCTGGTATTACAGGTTTGGCTCAGGCCAAAGGTTACAGAGGAGAGACCTCTCAGTTTAGTGCCATGTACGGAAGAGTAAAACTGGATAGGTTTTATGTAAAGAACTGGAGCCTGATTTTAGACCTGAAAATTATCATTCTAACAGTATTCTCAATCATCAAAGGACAGGAAACTGCTTATTGATGAGTTTAATCAACGTATAATCAGGTTAACTCAACATTAAATTTCCACAAGCCAGCGAGTATACGTCTACGATAACAAATTGTTTAACAAAATTTACCTATATTTGAAATCCAGCTACTAGAAATAATCATAATCTGCAAAAGAATAGTGATATTTCAATGAAACTTCTTATGGAAAAGATATTTCTTAGTACCGCGACCTCATATTTTATAGCATTGATTCTGGTGCCTGTCGCTATCAGGCTTTTCAAGGCTATTAATCTTTTGGATAATCCCGATGAACGTAAGTTACATGCCAAGGAAATTCCATCAATGGGCGGAATACCTATTTTTATAGCGGTATTTACTTCACTGCCAATATGGTTACCTATTGCTACACTGGCTTCCAGTAAGTATTTGCTTGCTTCCTGTATTCTCATCTTTCTGCTTGGTGTGCGCGATGATTTTATCATGCTCAGAGCGCGTCACAAACTTGTAGCTCAGATTATCATTGGGTTGATTGTGATTTACTTTGCTGATATCAGGTTTGAGTCGCTCTATGGTGTTTTTGGGGTTTATGATATCCCATATTGGGCAAGCGCTGTTGTTTCACTGTTTACATTTATTGTGATTACAAATTCATTTAATCTGATAGACGGAATCGACGGACTTGCAGGTACAATTGGAATAGTGATTCTTGGCTTTTTAGGATTTTGGTTTTTCCAAACCGGAGAACAGGTGATTAGCTTTCTGTGCTTTTCAACAGTAGGTGCGATATTTGCCTTTCTTTATTTTAACTGGCAGCCGGCCAAAATATTCATGGGAGATACAGGTTCTATGTTTATAGGTTTCCTAATTGCTATTTTTACTGTGAAATTTATCGATCTGAACTACGCTATGTCAGCGGGCTCAGAGGTCAAATACATTTCGCATATAGCGATGGCGGTGGGTCTGCTTTCAGTTCCACTGTTTGATACATTGAGAGTGTTTATCCTAAGAGTTGGTCAGGGAAAATCTCCAATGGTACCAGATAGAAATCACCTACATCATCGGTTACTGGAGATTGGTTTTTCACACAGAAAAGCGACTATTTCATTGCTATTGACGAATGTAGCATTTACCGTTGGTGCAATTTTCTTACAAAGTTTTGGTAATATGGTCGCCCTGTTTATACTCATTTTTGCTGCTTGTGTATTAAACTTCGTCTTATTCAGGGTGCATAAGGTGAAAGCAACTACTGAGCAACCTGAACAGGAAGCAAAGCAGGTTTATCTATCTAAATCAGCCTGATCGCAATAAAAGACCGTATCATATTAATTCTCATTTATTATTTCTAAGGGAACCTTCGCATTAGCTAGACAACTTTTATTAATTTTGACTTTTTGTTGGATTGCCTAATGCTACAGCATTGATGCTTTGTTTTAATGACAGGTAGTAATCCTTTAAAACCCTAATTGAGCTGAAGATAAAATGATAGAGAAAGTCGAGTCAGTAAAAAAGGAACTGGAAAATGCAGTAGTCAAAACTGCGGAAGAACTCGAAGAGTTCAGAATGAAGTTCATTAGTAGAAAAAGTGTGATCAGTGAGCTTTTTAATGATTTTAAAAATGTTCCTAATGATCAGAAAAAGCAGTTTGGTCAAACCTTGAACCAGGTGAAGAACTTTGCTCAGACTCGATTTGAAGAACTGATCGAGACGATTAATGCATCATCAAATGGGACAGTTCAGTTTGATGGAGATTTGACACTTCCTAATGCAGCGAATGAACTAGGTAGCTTACATCCTTTGACAATCACTTACAATAGAATTGTTGAAATTTTTGAAAGACTTGGTTTTTCTGTTAAAGACGGTCCGGAAGTTGAAGATGATTTTCATAATTTCAGTGCTTTAAATTTCCCTGAGAATCACCCGGCAAGGGAAATGCAGGATACTTTTTTCATTGAAAAAAATCCAGATATTCTTCTGAGAACACATACGTCCAACGTTCAGATAAGGCTGATGGAACACGGAAAACCTCCGTTTAGGTCTATCATGCCAGGTCGAGTATATAGAAATGAGGCGATTTCGGCCAGGGCCCATTGTTTCTTCCATCAGGTGGAAGGCCTGTATGTGGATAAAAATGTAGGCTTTAAAGACCTGAAACAGACATTGCTGCATTTCTCTCAAGAGCTTTTTGGAAAAGATACACAAATCAGGCTAAGGCCTTCTTATTTCCCTTTTACAGAGCCAAGCGCAGAAATTGATATCAGTTGTTTCATCTGTAAAGGAAAAGGCTGTAAAGTATGTAAAGGAACTGGTTGGGTAGAGATTGCAGGTTCGGGAATGGTGGATCCCAATGTATTGAGTACTTGTGGTATCGACCCGGAAGAGTATACAGGCTTTGCTTTTGGGATGGGTATAGAACGTATTGCGATGCTAAAGTATCAGGTAGATGATCTGAGGCTGTTCTCGGAGAATGACGTAAGATTTTTAAAACAATTTGAAGGGGCTTTTTAAGAGCCTCTTTTTTTATCTTCTTTTTTCTTAAACTTCTGTTGCGCTTTCTCTACTTTATTCTCAACCGCTTCCAGGTTGAATCTGTATTTCAAACGCTCCATAAAACCTTTTCCAAGTGACAGTAGTGTATCGCCAAAACCCTCTTTTTCTTTTTTGACTTCTTTTTTAGGTGGGTCTTGCTTCTCCTGACTATCCTGATTATCCGTTTCAATTACTTTGGTAATTGTAGTTTCAGTACTGTCCGCCTTGGCCTCCTGGGCATTGGCAACAATTGCTGATGAGAGAAACAATATGAACAAAAAGGTATACTTCAAGGTACGGATGTAATATCAGTTGCTACGAAATTTGAATTAAATATATCAAAAATAATGCAGTAATTATTATGAATACATGATATATGCATTAAGATTACCCGATTGCCTGAGATTCGTAGGATTATCCATTGATCGATTTGCGATCGATTTGCGGTATGTTGAAATGTACTTAGGGACTAATTTCTGCTATTTTCTTATCTGGAGAAATCGTTATGGTTGCTAAGAAGTAGCTGTGATCTCAATTCAACAAAATCCGTGATTAATCTGCTACAATCATCTCTAACGAGTAGAGAAAGTTTAAATTAATCAAGAATGACTTATTAATTAATTCATAGTTGGTTATTTTAGACGAAACAGGAGCAATGGAGGAAAAAAAATGTCTTAATTGTGGTCACCATTTATCCGAAGAGGATTTGTTCTGTTCCCGCTGTGGTCAGAAGTACAGTAGGAAAACCGGGACTGTGAAAGATTTTTTTGTTGACTTTCTTGGCGACTATTTTTCATTTGACTCCAAGATTTTCAGAAGCCTCGTCCCGCTGATACTTCGACCCGGATTCCTGACTACTGAATACCTGATTGGTAAAAGAGTCAGGTATATTCCACCGTTAAGGCTATATATTTTTATCAGTATTATATTTTTTCTGATTTTTAAGTTTTCGAATCCTTTCTCAGGATCGGTAATGAATCAGGATAACGAGATGACGCAGGATATCTTCGATTACTTTGCTGATAACCACTGGCATAAGGTATTTTTCATTTTACTTCCTTTGTTTGCTGTGGTAATCTACCTTTTTTATAGAAAGACTTACAAAAATTTTTTACCGCATTTTATTTTTTCCCTGCACTTTCATTCCTTCCTGTTGTTGCTTTTATCATTTTATAAGGTCATCATATCTTATATCGCGACAGAATTCTACACCTTCAATAAATTCTTCTTCGGCTCTGTTATCATAGCCTATCATATATACCTCTTTTATGCCTTGAATCGAGTCTTCAATTCACGCAAGGGAGTTCTGGTTCTCAAAGGCGTTGTGATTGCAGTTATCTACTTTCTATTGTTTAGCTCAGTATCAGTATTATCACTGGGGATTTACTACCTAATCAAGTCATAGGTCTTTTATTGAGCTAATTCTCTGATGATTTTTTCTTCTGTATAACCTTCTGCCTCAGCGCGGAAATTCCTAACAATTCTATGTCTTAAAATAGGTACTGCCACTGCTTGTACATCTTCAATATCCGGAGAATACTTACCTGAAAGCAGCGCATTACATTTAGCTGCGAGAATTAGGAATTGTGATGCCCTTGGCCCTGCTCCCCACTCAAGGAAGTCGTTGGCAAGCTGAGAGCTCTTTTCACTGCCTGGTCTGGTCTGGTGAGTAAGAGAGACTGCATATTCCACTACATTATCAGCTACAGGTACCTTTCTCACCAGTTCCTGAAATTTGATCACCTGTTCGCCCGAAAGTACCGAATCAATATCCTTTTGCTCATTAGAAGTAGTATTTTTTACGATTTCTACCTCAGAAGCATAATCCGGATAATCCAGTTTGATCATAAACATAAACCTGTCCAGCTGAGCCTCTGGTAACGGATAAGTTCCTTCCTGTTCAATCGGGTTTTGAGTTGCCAGCACAAAGAATGGTTTACTTAGCTCATAATGCTGTCCTCCAACAGTTACAGAATACTCCTGCATTGCTTCCAATAAAGCAGATTGAGTTTTAGGAGGTGTTCTGTTGATCTCATCTGCCAGAATGATATTAGAAAATACCGGACCTTTTACGAATTTGAAGTTTTTATTTTGATCCAGTGTTTCGGCACCTAGAATATCAGAAGGCATCAAATCAGGTGTAAACTGGATTCTATTGAAATCCAGGTTTAGGGATTTCGACAAAGTATGAATCAGTAACGTCTTTGCAAGTCCAGGTACTCCAACGAGCAGAGAATGACCCTGACAGAAAATAGAAGTGATTAACAGCCTTACAACCTCTTCCTGACCAACAATGATTTTAGAAATTTCTTTTTTTAATTTTTCAAAGGACTCGACAAATTCTTTCGCCTCTTCAACTTCTTTATGTTCTGACATATTTCGATTATTATTGAACGATTGGTAGCTGACACTTTTCATACTCTTCATCCACCTGGATAAAGATACCTTTTTGTGCATCACTAAACCAATTATTGAGGGTTCTGTTTTTCTTTTCGTTAAGAGCGGCATCCGCAATTTTTTGATAATCATCATCCAGATTTGCCTGGTGCGGAGGAACTTTGCCGGAATAGTACAAGATTCTAAAAGATTTAGACCCGTCAGGTTTGTCAAATTCTACTGGTGTGGAGATCCCTCCTACAGCCATTGTATCGATGGCGAAAAACACATTCGGATCAAGTTCTTTGACAGAAACCCTGTTAGCGCCCGATGCGCTTGTGAAAAAACCACCATTCCCAGACGTAAGCTGATCGTCAGAATATTCTTTAGCAGCTATTTCGAAGCTGATGCTATCTATCACAATTTGATTTCGCAGACTATCAAGGTAATCAATAGATTGCTGCTTGTCGCTGAATGACGGTTTGGGAGTTATTAAAATATGCTTGGATTTAAAGGAATTTCCTCTTTTTTCGATCAAAGAAATGATGTGAATTCCAAACTGAGTTTCAACAGGATCCGAAATTTCACCTGGTTTCAGGCTGAGTGCGGTAGCTTCATATTCAGGGGCCAGTTCTCCTCTTTTAAAGAATGGTAATTCACCACCCAGTTGAGCTGAACCTGGGTCCATAGAATATTGTTTGGCTAGTATGCCGAAATCAATCCCTGCTTCAATCTGATCTTTGAAATCCCTTAATTGAGCAATTATTCTTTGCTTTTGCTTGTCGCCAGCTATTGGGTCTTTTACAATTTGACCTACGGTCACCTCCGTGGAGAAGTAGGGTAAACTATCTCTGGGAATACTTTTATAAAATTTCTTGACCTCTGAAGGTGTAATTTTAATATCAGAAGTGATTTCTCCCTGCATTTTCTGAACAACGAGCTGTTCCTTTACCTGATCAAAAAGTTCCTGCTTGAATTGATTAATAGATTTCCCGTAGAACTCTTCCAGTTTTTCTTCGGAACCGATCTGAGAAATAAAATATGCCATTCTTCTATCCAGCTCTATGGTCACTTCTGCTTCATTTACCAGAACAGAATCAATTTCCGCTTTCGCTACCATGAGTTTGTTCACAATTAGATTTTCAAGAAGCTGGCATTTTTCTGCTTCACCAACTATTGATCCTCGGGCAATCATTTCCTGATAGGCACCCTCAAGTTCTGATTTCAAAATGATGTAATCGTCTACCTTCACGATGATTTTGTCGATTACTATACCGTCTGATGTCTGGCTGAACGATGAGTGATAACCTAATGCTAAAAATGTGAATGCTAACAGGCTAACTTTAATATATTTCAAATTCATTTTTACTTCTCGCTTCATTGAATATTTCCTCCTCCAAATTCTTTTTGATTGTCACCTTTCTTTTGTTGACAATGATGTTTTTAATGTCGCTTTTGATGAAACTAAGCGGTGAGACTTCCTCAGAAATCTTATAATCCAGTATTTTTAAAAAATAGATGAACCCTTCGTTAGTGGATTCTACAAATTTATTTGATTTCAGAAACTGAATTTTATTAGGAATACCTGCCAGATGTGTATTCTGGATGATGTCATCAAAATTTATCCAGGTAGAATCTTCCAGTGAATACTTATTGGCAAACTGCAGACAATAGGTTTTAATATCTTCAAAATCAGACTCCGGGTATCTTCTCAAAGACCTTCTGAATTTTCTGATATCAGGAGCATCTTCGGGGATTTTAGCAAATATGCATTTTACAATATTCTGCTTCAACAGAAAGTTTTCATACTTCTCTTCATAGTACTTTTCGATCTCCTCGTCTGTAACTTCAAGACTCAGCCTTTCATTTACTTTGAGTTTCTCATACTCATGCACCATCAATGCATATTTATAGTCCAGTACTTTTCGTTCCAGCTCAGCTTCATCAAACTGTATCGCTTGCTGAGCCTTGCTAATCAATAGTTGCTTTCTAACCCATTTGTCAACATAGGAACTGGTAAACCTGGCGCTGTCTTCCTTTGAAGTACCGTCCGATAGTAATCCTTTCAGATCTTTGGGATATAAATACTGATCTGCGGCTTTTGCAATAGGCTGCTCTTCAGGGGTTTCTTCATCAGATTTGGGAGTTATCAAATCGCATCCTGCTCCCAACAGCACTATAATCGCAAAAATGTAACTATTTACTTTTGACTTCATTGATCACTTCTTTCAAAGTCTTTTCATTTGTTTTTACAACGTATTTAGCTCTCAATTCTTTTATCCAGATTTCTTCCAGCTCATCCTGATAATCAGATATTAACCGACCTCTGATGTTTTGCAGTTTTGGAATCACCTGGTCTTTGCTATCCTGAATTTGAACAAGATAGAACTTGTCATTTTCAGTCGTTTCATAAAGCTGCTCATCACCTGCCTGATCTACGAGTTTGTTTTCTCCTTTTTCAAACAGTCCAGTCACACTTTGCAACAACAACGGAGCATTTTCATTTACGGTATTCATAATGTCTTCTCTGGAACCACCATCGTTGATGTACTCTTTGACCTTATCCAGAACGTTCTGGTCTTTGGTAGAGTAAACCACCGCTTTTTTGACGTTATACTTCGTATAATCCACTTTATTCTGTTCATAGAAACTTTTCAACCCGGTTGAATCCTGAGACGCTTTACGCCAGATTTCTTCGTCCATAATATCGAAAAGCAAAATACCGTCTCTGTACTCATTGAGCAGATTGGCATAGTCAGGATATTTAACTTCCAATTGCTCGCTTTCAAATTTTAAAATGCTCTTTTCTTCAAATTGGTTGTATTTGAAAAGATTATCGTTAGTCTTTTCCGTGCTGTTGTCGATCAACGATAGGAAATCGGCATTTTTATAAGCTTTGGACTGTAGTGTAAATAAGATTGTGTCCATCGCAATGGAAGCAGTGTCCTTCTCATTTAAAGCACGCAATGTATTGGCGACATTTGCCTCCAACTTCACAAAGGCATTTTCTATTTTCAGTCTGCTCAGTACTTCCTTGTTTTTAATCTGTGATCTGCTGTCACGTTGAATCCTATTCGAAATCTCAGGCTTTACCTCCTCAAGAGTTCCAACACCTTTCTTTTCGAGCAATTTGATGATGTGCCAACCATAAATAGTTCTGAAAGGCTTTGAGAGACCACCTACCTCATTCATGGCAAATGCAACATCCTCAAACTCCGCAACAAAATTTCCAGTGCTGATCCAAGGTAGTTCACCACCCTGATTTTTGGATCTGGCATCCTGCGAAAAATCTCTTGTTAGCTGATTCCAGTCATCTCCGCTAACTGCCTGCTGATAGATGGCATTAATTTTTTCTTCCAGCTTTTTGTTGTCTTCTGCTGTTGCTCCCTGTGATGCTCTCAACATGATATGGGCCACTTTCACTTTTCCCTGTGAAGGTCGCTTATCGAATACTTTCAAAATATGATATCCAAAACGGGTAGTCACCACATCTGATATTTTACCAACTTCAGTCTGGTAGGCTGCTGATTCGAATGGATATACCATTTGCATGGAAGTGAAGTATCCAAGGTTTCCACCATTGCTCTTTGCTGATGGGTCGGACGAGTAGATACTGGCAAGTGAATCGAAGCTAAGTCCCTTTTCGGCAAGTGCTTTCACTTCCAGTATTTTCTTTTTAGCGGCAACAGAATCAGTTTTAGCACTTATCAGAATGTGTGACGCCTTTACCTCTGTTTTCATTCGATCATATGCCTCTTGGATGAGCTCATCTGTCACTTTGTTTTCTGTGAGATAAGGTTTGGCCAGGTCTTCCTGGTAAGCTTTGAGCTCATTGATGTATTTTTCCCTTTCATGATACTTTCTCTCTCTGGCTTCCTTTACCTTCAATTTGAATCTGACATACAAATCGAGGTAATCAGTTACCTCTTTGTCTACTGAAAGGGTATCGCTGGGTTTGTAATTCTTAAGGAAAGCGTATTTAAACTCATCTTTGGAAACGTTTTGACCTCCTACCGAAAACAATAGGCTTTCAGTCTCCTGAACAGGTTTTTGAACTGAGCATGACATGGAGATCAACAGAATCACAATGCCATAAATCAATATTTTTCTCATGATTTTATAATAGTTACGGATAAGTTCAATCTATCAATTTAACTAATCTGCAAATATTGGTATTCTTTTCCGTTTTGAATTCTATTTTGTCCATAATTCTTTTGACGAGCATTAAGCCCAGGCCTCCTTTTCTTTTGGTGTTTACGAGCTCTTTCAGCTTGGGCTCCTGATATTGGTTCATATCGAAGCTGATACCTTTGTCAATGATTTCGAATGTGATGGACTCTTTTTCTTTGTATTCTACTTTTAATTCAATGTGTTGAGAAGGATTGCAGTCATTGGAATGAATGATGAGGTTTGCGCATACTTCATCTACCGCTAATACCAGCTTATGAGATTCTATCTCAGGGTAATTGTGAGACTCCAGAACACCGGAGACAAATTTTCTAATCTCCAGCAGCCTGCTCGTAGAACACGTTATTTTTATATTATACGGGCGCATCTAATTGCTGTCTTGCTTCTGCCAGGTTTTCTTTGATAACTAATAATTGATCTAGTCCCAGTATTTGGAAAACTTCAAGTACCTTCTCATTTAAACCACATAGAATGAATTTTTGTTGGTTTGTTTCCAATTCCTGCAAATAGGACATGAAAACTCCCAGGCCAGCTGATGAAATATAGGATAGTTCTGAAAGATCAACAATAATGTCAGTCGATTTGCTGATCGCTTCTCTCATCGCATTGTCTAAATGAATCGAAGAACTGGCATCAACATCACCAATCACTCGGATATGCTGCACATTCTCTTCTATAGTGTTTTTAATCTCAATCATTTTTTCTAAAACTTTATGATTACCAGCGTATAATCATCATTCAAATTATTTGAACCTGTAAATTCATACAAATCGTCAATAATTCCCTGTTTAATTTCAACAGGAGGTAGTTCAGCACGAAGTTCAAGTGAGTTTTTCAGCCGATCATAGCCGAATTGGTCGTTGTCAGAGTTTATGGCCTCAGTTATTCCATCAGTATACAATATAATAATATCACCTTTGAAATAATTGATTTCATTCACTTGTACGTAATTGCTGTAACTTTTGTTTCTTACGATACCTAAACCCAGCCCCTTATTCTGAAAGTACCTCGACGATTTTTCCTGACTGCAATAATAGAGTGACGGGCAATGCCCTGCTCTTGAAAATCGCAATAACTGTTTGCGTGTGTCGATCAGGAAAAAAGAACCTGTAATAAAGGACGTTTTCTCCAGACAGGCACTTAAGGCATCATTTGCATGTACCAGAAATTTTTTAGGATCAGAAGTAATCCTTGCCACACTGTGAAAAATACCTTTCATCTGTGACATATGGAAAGCTGCACTTGTTCCTTTACCGGAAACATCGGCTATGATAAATGTATAGCTATAATCGTCTATTTTCAAGATGTCGTAATAATCACCCCCTACTTCATCGGCAGCCACAGAATATGCGTGAAGTTCAAATTCTGATATATCTTCAATGCCTTCCGGGAGTAGGGCCTTTTGAACTCTTTTGGCAATTTTCAGCTCTTCTTTATATCGTTCGTTTTCCAGTGCTTCATTAATCAGCCTGAAATTCTCGATAGAAATACTCGCCTGGTTTACAAAAGTATTGATGATGTTGATCATCTCACGGTTAAACCCTTCATTGACTTCCTTCAACAGGGCCAGGCTGCCGATCTGTATATTCTTCACCATTACCGGGAAAACGATGATGGTTTTATAATCAGAATTTTTAAGAGATGCGGTAATTTTTTGCGGATTCGATACTTTGTCGAATTCTGTTTTTAATATCTTCTTAACAGTGGAATTCTTAATGGATTCCTTCACCTTGGAGGCTTCCTGTCTGTTGAGGTTTCTGTAATAAGTGATTGGCTTATTCTCCGCCGATGCTTCTATCTCTATCCATGCGGCATCTGCGAATACAGCACTCATGGAACTGTCGAGCAGGATTTCATATACCTGCTCTTCCGTTTGACCAGCCGGAATAGACTGACTGAGTCGCTGAAAATCCATCGCTTCTTTGATTTTCCTCTCAAAAACCGATGAAGTTGGTAAGTTGAAAAGTATGACCAGTATTGCAATGAGGGCGTATATCATGATAAATGATCCCATTGCAGCAATAAATACCTTTGTCAGGAAGATTCCGGAGATGAAATCTTTATCTTCATAGCCCCACAGGAGTCTGAAGAAATACCACAGATAGACTACTACCAGGAATATGAATAAAATACTTTTCCACTTCTGCTTGAAGTTCAGGTATGCTACCCACTTCAGGTTGAATGTCAATACGATTGCCTGCAACAATAAAAATATAAACATCGCTCCGGCAATGGGTTCCGGTATTTGATAGCCAAGCAGATCAAACAGCAATGCTCCAATCATTGAATATTCAAACAATGACCAGAATTGCATCAAAAGCTTAGACTTCTGATAAAGAATCAGCTTTTTCCAGATAATGAATGTTGATATCAGAAATCCTGAAATCATCCCGACATTGATATGGTAAAAAAGGTTTGATAGCAAGGGGCTCTTGCCAATGGCTGTGCTGCCAAATAAATTATAGAAAACGGAAATGCCCAGAGAAACCAGGGTTGTCACTAATCCAGATACAAATACCTTCCAAAGCAGGTCAAGAAAATTGAAATTGTCTGATTTGGTGATAGAATATCTGTAATAGAAATAAACTAACGCCAGGAAAAGTGCGAGGAAAATCCTCGAAATTAATGGGGAGCCCTGAGTTGTTGGGTTTTTGAGAAGGAATAACAGATCAAAATAGGTGAAAACCACCCAGCAGATTACTGCCAGAGCAATGCTCAACCTCATTTTGTACTTATCCGCCAAGACCATTGAACAAATATATATAAATATAGGTCTCCGTCATGATTTACTGAAAGAGACCTATCCTTGTTAATTAATAAATTTTACCTGCAAAGAATAAATAAATATCACTTTCTACATTAGGAAATGCTTATCTGGTGTAATTAGGTGCCTGACGTGTCACCTGAATATCGTGCGGGTGACTTTCAACGAAACCGGCACTGGTGATTTTCACGAATTTGGCATCCTGTAAGTCAGTGATTGTTTGAGAACCACAATATCCCATTCCTGCTTTTAATCCACCAACCAGTTGATACAACACTTCAGAAACAAGTCCTTTATACGGTACTCTTCCTACTATTCCTTCCGGTACCAGTTTTTTAATATCATCTTCTGCGTCCTGGAAGTATCGGTCTTTAGAGCCATCTTCCATTGCTTCGACAGAACCCATTCCTCTGTAGCTCTTGAACTTTCTTCCTTCATAAAGAATCACTTCGCCAGGAGCTTCCTCTGTTCCCGCAAGCAGTGAACCAACCATAACGGTACTGGCGCCTGCTGCAATTGCTTTTACAATATCCCCGGAAAACCTAATACCTCCGTCAGCGATGATGGGAACTCCCGAACCTTTGATGGCTTTAGCAGACTCATAAACGGCAGAAAGCTGCGGCATCCCAACTCCGGCAACAACTCTTGTGGTACAAATACTACCAGGGCCTACGCCAACTTTTATTGCATCTGCACCAGCTTCCACAAGTGCTTTTGCGGCTTCCGCTGTTGCGATATTTCCTACAATTAACTCTAAATCGGGAAATTCTTGTTTGATTCTCTTGGCCGTGTCGATAACACCTTTTGAGTGACCATGAGCGGTATCTATGCTCACTACATCTACACCTGCATTGATCAATGCTTGAATTCTGTCGCTGATGTCCTGAGTTACACCTACAGCAGCTCCAACTCTCAGTCTGCCATATTCATCCTTACAAGCATTGGGCCTGTCTTTGTTTTTCAGAATATCCTTATAAGTGATCAGACCCGTTAGTTTACCGTCCGCGTCTACGATAGGAAGCTTTTCGATTTTATGTTCCTGTAGAATATCTTCAGCTGCCTCCAGAGAAATCTCTGATTTTGCGGTAATCAGGTTTTCTTTGGTCATGATGTCTTTAACAGGTGTTTTAAAGTTCTTTTCAAACCTCAGATCTCTATTGGTAATGATGCCAATCAACCTCAGATTTTTATCGATTACGGGGATACCTCCAATCTTATTCTCCCTCATAATCTTTTCGGCATCTCCTGCTGTGGAGTCCACGTCGAGCGTCACTGGATCGAGGATCATACCACTCTGTGATCTTTTTACCTTTCTTACCTGGGCAGCCTGCTGCTCAATGCTCATATTTTTGTGAATGATCCCAATACCACCTTCCAATGCCATTGAAATGGCCAACTTCGCTTCGGAAACAGTATCCATCGCGGCAGAAACTAAAGGAATATTTAACTTAATGTTTCGAGTAATGTAGGAATTGGTTTCCGTATCTCTTGGGAGTATTTCGGAGTACCCGGGAAGCAACAAAACATCGTCGTATGTGAGTGCTTCAAAGAGAAATTTTGAATTATCTAGGCTCATCTGCAAATAATATTTACTTGTAATTATTTGCCGAGCAAAACTAGATACAATGTGATAGATAATAAAACATTCAGCGATATTTAATTTGAAAAATCTATATGCTTTTCTTTTAATCAGCCGGATTTGTCGTGTGTTGTCAGTCTAAGGGTTTCGTAAATGGAAAGAATTCGGGCATTTTTGTAGTTTATTTGGACATATTTTTTTGATTATAAATAGTCGGATTATTGGAAATGTTTTTGCTGAAAGTGCAAGAGGTATTATTATTTGATGCAATCCGATTAATTTAGCGCGATGCAGGAATTTTTGAATGGAGTTGTAGCAGGAGTTAAAGCAACTGGTCTGCTGGAATGGGTTGCAGTGTTTTTTGGAATTACCAGTGTCATCTTTTCCATGCTTCGGAGAGTATTGGTATATCCCACGGGAATCGTAAGTGTTGTGATTTATGTTTACATAGCCTTTGAATACAAGCTGTATGCTGATGCAGGCGTTAACCTCTACTATTTCATAATGAGTGTGTATGGCTGGTACTTCTGGGCAAATGGCAAACAGGAGAATTCGCAGGTGGTGATATCTGCCAATAATCGATTTGAAAATCTCCAGTCATTACTCATATTGATCACAAGTTTTGTTGTTATATCGCAGATCTTGATAAGATTCACCGATAGCGATGTGCCTTACTGGGATGCAACTACTACTTCTTTTGCAATTACCGGAATGTGGCTGATGGCCCGTAAAAAAGTCGAAAACTGGATCGCCTGGATCATTACAGATATGATTTCAGTTCCTCTGTATTTTTACAAAGGCCTATTTCTAACAAGTTTTCAGTTTTTTGTGTTTACAATTTTGGCGTTTGTCGGTTTTATGACCTGGCAAAGCACTCTAAGGAATCAAAGAAAATTAGCTCATTACGACATTTGATTAATGGATAATTCAATTAGGAAAATTGCAATTGTAGGCCCTGAATCAACAGGTAAAACGACACTTGCGAAGCAATTGGCAGAAAAATATGAGACGAAGTGGGTGCCGGAATATGCTAGAGAATACCTTGAAGCGCTCGATAGAAATTACGTGAAAGATGATTTATTGGTCATTGCTCGTGGACAACTGCAGAGTGAAACACAATATGAAACATCGGCACGGGAACTGTTGATTTGCGATACGAACCTGGTAGTCATTAAAGTATGGAGTGAGTATAAATACGGTAGTCTTGATAAATGGATAGAGCATCAGCTTGAAAACAGAAGCTACGATCTTTATTTGCTGACAAATTGCGATATTCCGTGGGAGGAAGATGTACTGAGAGAAAACCCCGAAAACAGAGAATATCTGTTCAAACAATACGAGGCATTTCTAAAGGAGAGCCAATTGCCTTATGTTGTCATTGAAGGATCAGAAGAGGAAGAAAGATTAGCAATGGCTATAAAGAATATTAATAATCTTTAACTAACTTCGCGCTCAATAAGGGGTGCCTTTTCCAACTTTTGGTTGGGATTAAAGACAGGCTGAGATTATACCCATAGAACCTGACACAGGTAATTCTGGCGCAGGGAGGAAGGTACTTAAACAAATCGTGCAACGGTCACCCCTTGACCATTGCAATGTTTAACGTTTTTAAAATTTCAAATTAAATGAAAAAAAGTATTTTGTTTTTACTCTGGAGCGTTTGGGCTTTTCAGGGGATGGCGCAAACGACGACCGTAAGTGGTAGCGTAGTTGATGAGCAGACGGAGGAACCATTGATTGGAGCTGCTATTCAGGTAGTGGGGAAAAATACTGGTGTTGTCACTGATGATCAGGGTAGGTTTTCAATTGAAGTGAAAAAATCAGAACGTCTGGAAATAAGTTATCTGGGCTATAAAACCACTATAGTTTCTGAGCTTTCAGACAATGTGACCATAAAGCTCGAAAGCGCTTACGAATTGGAACAATTGATTATCAAAGGAGTGAGAGCTGCGCCACTGGCACCTGTTACGCAGACCAATGTTTCTAAGAAACAAATTGATGATAACTATGTTGGTCAACATCCCATATTTATGATTGACCGATTGTCACCTTCAATTACCTCTTTTTCCGAATCAGGAACATCAATAGGTAATTACGGGCAAATCAGGCTGAGAGGGATTGGCCAGGAGAGAATAAACTTTACATTGAATGGAGTTCCGCTCAATGACATGATCGATCATGGTGTATTCTTTTCCAATATCACCGATATTTCTTCGAGTTTTAACTCTATCCAGGTACAACGAGGTGTGGGTACAAGTGCTGCTGGGGCATCTTCTTATGCAGGTTCAGTGAATTTTGAATCATTCAACGTTTCAGAATCTCCGGAATTCTCAGAGGTTCAGCTGGGTGCCGGTTCATTTGGCACGTACAGAGCAAATTTTTCCACTAATACAGGTGTCAATGAAAAAGGATTTGGCTTCTACAGTTCTATTAG
>JBCBHL010000120.1:15530-19041 GCA_038525605.1 Bacteroidota bacterium | reverse complement strand
AATTAACCGTAATTTACTCTTCGTTCTAAATACAACGAGCATTAGTCAACACATTAAGATTTTACAAAAAATGGACAGCTATACTACTCATTTGAGTATGTTAATTCAACTGGCTTTATCTGATAATGATTTTGCTGGCCCTGAGAAAAATTTAATATACATGATTGGCAAAGCCAACGGCATCCAGGAAATTGAAATTGATGGATTGGTACAGAAACACCTGAATAAGGAAAACATTACTATTGAGTTCAAAGCACTTTCTGACGCTGAAAGATTCGAGTTTTTATACAATATTATTCAACTGATGAAAATCGACAATGAAGTATTTTTATCAGAGATCAGGTATTGTGAGCAAATGGCGGAAAAACTTGGATATCAGAAGAGTGTAGTGAGGGAAGTCTCAGCAAAAGTGTATGGGGATCCCAGTATCACGGCTGACAAGGATTCGCTAAAAGAGATGGTACAGAAATTCCGGGTACAATAAGTAAATAAAGGCATCATGAGTATAAAATCGCAATTAAGCATGTTAATAGGTCTCGCGAATGCAGATGAAGATTTTGCAGATAACGAGAAAGACCTGATTATGATGATCGGCAAAGCCAATGGTGTTACTGAGGAAGACATCATGAAATTGATTGAAACCCCTGAGCCAATGCCTTCGCTCACAGCATTATCTGATGACGAAAAATTTGATTTTTTATATAATGTTGTTCAGCTAATGAAGGTTGACAGTCAGGTCTATCTTTCTGAAATTAAATACTGCGAAAACATTGCAGAGAAACTTGGTTTCAAAAAGAAAGTCATCAGTTTATTGTCTTCTAAAATTTACAGCGACCCAACTATTACTACTGACAGAGCAAAGCTTCAGGCTGATGCGATGAAGTATAAAAACTAAAAATGTATGTCCCCTTTACCTCATCATTTGTGGAAAAGGATAGAGCACTTCGACACCGAAGTATTGGCCGATAACAGGAAACAGCTGCACCAGGCTATTCAGAATGTGGCAGCTGTTGGCAGGCTATTTTTACCTGAATCGGAAAAAGATGAGGAGGCACTGCTGGTTTGGATTCCGGAGCTTAGCAGGATTGCTGGTAAGTGGATTCAGGGAGAGATAAAATTCAGATCGTCTATCAGCCCGGAATCTTTCACAGTACACCTGGTCGATGCTTCACTAACCACGCTATCTTCTCTGGAACTTACTGATAAAAAGCAGGGAGCAGTCATGATTTGGCTGGAAGAGCAACTAGCCCTTCTGCAACTTGATATTTCCAACATTTCTCTTACTTTACCTTATAAGTTACCGGAATATCCACAGGCAAAAGGAAAACCTTTCAAACCCGATTCGGAAGCCCAGCAGATTTTGACAACAATCTTTCACAACTCCTGGCTGGCGATTACACAGACTGTTAATACTTTAGGGATTCATTTTGATCCTGTGATTAAACCACATCATTTTTACATGGTAGCTGTTGATACTGTTAAAGATACAGGAGATGAAGAAACATCGGCTTGCGTGCGATTGGGTATGACTCCCGGTGATGAGATCATGGATGAGCCCTACATGTATGTAAACGTATTTCCCTTTCCATCCATTGAAGGTTTTGCACCGCTTCACTATGGTGAATGGTATGAAGATGAGTGGGTAGGTGCTATCTATAAGCTTTCAGATATTGCCAAAATCGAATCAGCTTCCGACCAACACAGAAGTGTTTTACATTTTTTACAGGAGGTTTATCAAATTCTGAGAGCGACTATTAAATAGCTATAAACCAGGCTATCGAACCTTCACAAAAACCTGATAGTTGTAAAAGTAATTTTGGAGTGACTCCTGCCACGAAGTATCAGCATCCCAATGATCTCCGGTATAAATATCGTTGGTATATAATTGCTTGATATAATACTTAGTAACCACCTCATTTACACCGATTCTTTTCAGTGCGTCATTTTTTACGTGGGAAATGAAATCAGTTTCTGATTCATCGACAGCCATGTTCAGCATTCTTTTGATCGTAATGCCTTTGGTATTGAGATTGAACAACGCATACTGAAAACCCAGTCGATACAATTCCTTATCATCCGAAGTATCAACCAGTTCGTATTCATAAGGAAAGCTTTTCATAACATTTGCCAATTCGGCATTCCATTGGTCCACCTGCTGGTTGTGTTTGATAATGATTGCTTTGTCCGAGGATGCATCTATCACTTCCTGGCTTACCTTTTGAAATTTTGGGACAGCCAGTTTAAGTGTCGCTATATCACGGGCATGCACTTCGAATTTACGGCCATTGATGACTTTTGCATCTGTTAAAAACTCCGGGGTTTCAATGATCAGAAAGTTGGTTTTTGTCAATTCCGCTTTGATCAGCTCATTGGCCACATATTTTAAAAGATCATCAATATTGATACTGGCAAAACTGGCACTTTTCTGCTGTCCGGTTTTTAGAAAATTCCCCATTCCGGTGATGTTCATCTCATATTGTCCGGCACTATTATTGGAGAAGGTAATGACATATTTTACCTCCCTTTTATTTAAATCAGCCAATATTGGCCCTGTTGCATCTACCCCCGCAGACAGATCTGTATAATCGATGTAAAGAATGACGTCCAGTGACATCAGCCTAAGCTTTTCATGAATCTGTCGGGCAAACTCTACCTTATCTTCAGCGACATTCAGTACAACTACGGACCGGGCAGACTGCAAATTCTTAGGAAACTCAGTTTGCTTGTTGAGATTATTGTAATAAACAAACGGCGGCACTTCCTGGGAAAAAGCTACTCCGGCAATCGTTAGCAAACATAGGATCAACAAGTATCGACGCATAAAATGCATTTTTGGGTAATTATGATATCTTAAGGTGAAGATAACGTTTTTATTTTTGTAAAATTATTCAGAAAAAAGACATTATCAGCTTATTTCTTTGAATGAATACAGGAGGGTATCAATTACAGGGTTTTAAAAGGAAAGATCATGGCCACCTACCCAATACTACGTAGACTACATTTACCCTGAAACGCTGATTTTTTCATTCGGATCATTCGCTGACTTTTGCCTTAAAATTCATGATGGAAAAACAGGCAAATCATCAGGTGCAGCTTCCGTTGGAGCCACAAGACATCAAAAAGCTTCGTAAACAACTGATTCCGGTACTGATATTTCCATTTTTCGTTGTGGGTATATTTTACCTGATTTTCACCTTTGTTTTCAAAAATGCTGATGGATTTCTGGCAAACGGTATTGCCTTATATGTCATGATTGGGTTTGGCATTTTCTTTCTGGGAATTATCGCTTACATCGCTTGGGCATTCTTTTACGACATCAGAGTCGGTGTTAAAAATAGAATTACCGGGTTGGTTACCGATCGACAACTCAATATCAACACCTCTCATCGAACCACTTCCAACAGCAAAAGCTCTACGAGAACGACACGGCACTACTATGTTTTCATCGATGACATTAAATATAAGGTAGGTTTTGATACGTACAACAGCGTAAAAACAGGCGACCGAATTC
>JBCBHL010000120.1:0-15520 GCA_038525605.1 Bacteroidota bacterium | reverse complement strand
ATTCAGCTGGACAGAGCGCCAAAATCTTCATTCACCCTCCAAATCGAAATTTTACAACCTGCGAAGGCTGAAAACTATCAGGAGGAAATTCGCCAAAAACAAAATTTCATCGAGACCAAAATCGATCCTGTGCCTCTCACAACCTCAGACCACAAACATTTAAAAAGTCAATTGCTGAAATTCACTGGTAGAAGAGTACTCTGGAATTCGCCGCTGGTATTCATTATTTTTTCCCTGATTGCTACGGAAATGGCGGCACTGCTGCTATTCATATTTCCGGTAGTCATCATTGTGGCTTATCAGTTTTACAGAGTCGTCAGAAATGTTGTCCGCTACTTCAAAAACAAATCCGAAGGTCATAAGCGAGGCATTACTGCAGTAGTAGAAGATAAGCTCACGATCACCAGCAATAGAACTGCCACCAAATACAAAGTAGAAGCCAGTGGTCACACTTTGACAGTGTCGGAAGAAGCGTATCAAAGATTGGCTAAAAACGATAAAATCATCATCTTCAAGCCGTTTTTTGGCAAAGAACCGCTTAGCCTGGTGACGATGGATCAAAACGAATATTATCTGTAAAAGGGATGATGATATGTAGTTTCGTTGAGACGGATTTTCGATGTTCAAGCAGTTGAATTTTGTCACAACTTGTTAATACTAGTCGATCCTGTACAAAGCTTTTTCAGTGGTTTTAATTAGCGTTATGCCCGCCAGAAGCACCTTTTCCAATCAGATACTACGTAGTAGTCGGTATATCAAATTTACCCATCCTCACGGATTGAAAACGAATGCAATCAAAAGCAATTTTGTAACAGATGAAAAAGGAAACAGGACAGACTTATTGTCTAATGATTGATTTTGATTTCTTAACCTCTTGTAGAGCTAATTGATTCGTCATTTCCGACGAGTTATCGTATCACACATTTCGAAACAAGAAATTGATCTAGCTTAAGCTGCTGTGCCCGCATCAATTAATACTACCAAGAAAATAAAGCAGATGAAAAATTTAAATCTAAAATCGATAACCCTGATGCTGATCATGCTGATCATCGGGTATGCATCCGAAGCGCAACTCGGAGGTTTAAAAAAATTAAAAGATAAAGTGGCCGGTGGCAAAGGAAAATCAGCGGCCTTCGGCAAGGTCTGGTCGGCAAAAACCAGTAGTTCAGCAAATGTATATTCCTGTTCCAGTCCAAACGGCAGCTATGCACTCACTACTTCCAAAACGGACATGGAACTGATCGATGGTGAATCAGGCAAACAGCTTTGGTACGGTAAATTCAAAGACGTTACTGATAAAGGAATTACCAACAGCAACTATCAGTTTGTTTTGTGGGAAGCAAACACACTATTGGTATTCGATTCCAAAGCGGGTAAAAATGACAGAATAGCAGGTATCAACCTGGCGGATGGTTCACTGATGTGGGTTCTTGATAGCTATCAGATTCCTAAAAAATCGATAGAAGACCTGATTTCCTACATTCCGGAAATGAAAGCATTTGCTTTTAGCATGCCGGCAAAAACCATCATGGTGGATGTAAAGTCCGGCGAAGAATTGTGGGTAACAGAAGACTTCAAAGGAGCGATTGGCAGACATGTCTACATCCCCGAAACCAAAGAGCTGATCGTGATTAACTTCATGAGAAATGGCATGGATGCCTTCGCTACGGGTGTTGGGGGAGATATCAATGCCATCGCGAAAATCGATGTTCAGAATGGAGATGTGGTTTGGAAAACCACGCACCAGGGATTCGGCGGAAAGAAATTCATTACCAAAGAAAGACAGGGTAAACTGGAAGTTCAGGGCGATAAAATACTGGTCATTTACAACGGCATCCAGGTATTTGATCTGGCAAGTGGTGAAAACAAGTGGAGTGCGTTCTACAACGAATCGATCAGACTACTCGTGCAACCGGCTGGAGTAAAGTCAGGATTGAATCTCGGTGGTGGTAAAACGGGAGGTATAGAGGGAGAAACCTATGATGCAATCGCTGAGCCATTAATTACTGATGAGCACGTATATGTGGTATTGCAGGAAAAAGACAAAAAGGTCAAAAGGAAGTACATTCAAAAATTTGAATTGGCAACAGGAAAGCTGGTATGGACGACAGACCGGATCAATGATGCCAAAGCACTGCCTGAGCTGAGACTGGTAGGTAATACTTTGGTTGCGCAAATTGGCGGATTAGTCAATCAGCAGTACAAAGGTCTTTTTGAATCCAGTTATGGTCAGGGCAAAAGTGAGCAGTGGAGATGGGTCAATGAATATGTATGGGCTGGTAAGTTTGGCCTGAGAGGTTTCGATGTAAACAGCGGAAAAGTAACGTGGGAGTCTGACAAGTTCAAAGCGAGAATTACGCGAATGGCCATCGATAACGGAAATGTGTATGCAGCCAGTGCCAAGTATTTTTATTCCATTGATGCTGCTTCCGGAAAAGAAAATTATCAGGTGGATTTCAAAGCGACTAAAGTGGGTAAGCCTAAATTCTCTTTCGATATCGGGGAAGCGGTGTCTATCATTGGCGACAAAGGTGTGACGGCCTTTAATAAGAAAGACGGTACTGCACTTTACTCTTCGGAAAAGATCAAAAAGATTGCCAGCTACTATGTGAAAGGCAAGAAAGTGTATTTGCAAAACGACAAGGACGATCTGACGCAGCTCGATCTGGCTTCAGGAGAAACGCTGGGAACCGTAAAAGTGCCTAAGCACAATTCTGAAAAGAAAACACTGGCTCAGATGACTGTGGGAGGAAAAGGAAATCTGCAGCAATATGCAAGAATGAGAGAGTTAAGCGGTGGTGCTGATATTACTGAGGATGGGAAATATATCTATGTATTCGATGGCAGCAATGTAATCAAATATCAGACTAATTAATAAGTAGTAGTTTCTTCACTACCAACAGGCGGTTGGCTACATTTTATGCCGACCGCTTTTATTTCTTTGTGAACCCCTCCGCTATGAAAAATCCCCTTTTTCTGCTCCTGATTTACCTGATAGGCTTTCAGAAGCCTGTTTTTAGCCAGACACCAGAGCTGGTGATTCAGTCAGGACATTCTGATGTGATCAATAAAATTCTCTATGCTCCCAATGGCAAGCATCTCATCACCTGCAGCGATGATTATACCATCAAAATCTGGGAAATCGCCAGTGGAAAAGAGATGAGAACCCTGCTGGGCCATAGCAAGCCAGTGAATGAAATAGCCATATCCCCGGACGGTTCACAACTAGTTTCAGTGAGTGACGACAGGAAAATTATCATTTGGAGTTTTCCGGAAGGTAGGCAGATCAAAACTATCAAAGAACATAAAAACAAGGTTTTGACAGTTGATTACTCACCTACGGGCGAATATTTTGCCACAGGCAGCAAGGACAAAACCGTAAGGCTTTACAATACAAAATCCTTCAAAGGGAAGGAGATTTACGCCTTTAAAAGTGAAGTCAATAAGGTGAAGTTTCTAAATGACGGCAACCACCTGTACACTGAAACTGATGCACTACTGAGTAAAAATGCCTTTTTCACCATTCCTCAGGGAAAAATGGTGACCTGGGTACCCGGTGGAGGTGCTACTGCCATAGACATTGACAAGGAAAATAAGCGTTTTCTGGCGGCCAGAGATTTCGGCGATCAGCCGACGGTCAACATTATCAAAGACTGGAAAAAAATCAAAGATTGGCGCAAAAGCAAAGAATCTCTTTGGAAGAGTATCATTCCTTATAATTTTCAGGATACCACGGGTAAGTACAATGTGCTGAAGGTAAAAGGTAAGGAAAACTTCAACGTCAACAACACCGCTGTAAAAGAAGGAGGAACAGTTGCCTCCAAATATTCGGTGAAGGCTTTCTTTTCCAAAGATGCCAATGAAGACATTGTTGCGGGCAATCACCTGGGTGATCTGCTTTTTTGGCGATATGATGACATCAATTATTTTCCCAGAACAGTTAATCCCTATGCTAAACTCAATGAGAAGGTTGGCAACATGTATGTAACACCCTACAAGGTGATAGATGCCCATAACGCTCCGATTCTCGATGTGGTTTCTTCCAGTGATGGTCAGTATATCCTTACTTCCGCCGATAACGGCGAAATGAAACTCTGGGATGTAGCCCGGGAAAGCAATGTACAAACATTTATCAACGGATTAGTCAAACCCATTTTCAGTGTAGCCTTTGATGCCAACAGCCACCTGGCATTGATTTCCACAGGCCTTAACGACCGATATCTCGTCGATTTGGGCACGATGGATATCATCGAAAAATTTCAGCTGGATTATGCCATAGAGAAGATCTGCTTTTCTGCCAACAGGAAGCTGGCATTAGTTGCTTTCTACAATAGCTCTTATTTTCACCTGATGGATTTTGAAACCAAAAAGTTGCTAAAAACCTTCAAAGGTCACCTCGGCGAAATCACCTCATTGACATTTTCAGCGGATGAGAAACTAGCAATTTCCACTGCAACTGAGGGGAAGAAAATTAGTTGGAGTCTGTCCACCGGGGAAAAGGTTTCCAGCGAACTTACGGATTTTAATCCTTTGAAGACATCTTCAGGCCAGGCGGAGATTGCCTACAACAAATTGTCAGCAACGTTGACTGCCAATGGCAAAAGCGTTGAGTTGCCACATTACAATCGGGTTACTTCTTTTGGCTTTACGCCTGATGAAAGATTTGCTTATACTGCAAGCCCGGGAGGCTCTTTGAATTTTTGGAATCCCGCTACTGGTCAGCTGGAAGCAAAAATTATGATGACGAAAGCAGAAGAGTTGATCGGGATTTCAGCTGATTACTACTTCATGGCTTCACCAGCTGCTTTGAAAAGCATCGCTTTTCGATACCAGGACAAAATGTATCCTTTTGAGCAGTTTGACCTGAGATACAATCGCCCGGATTTGTTTTTGAAAAAGCTGGGTTATGCCGATCAATCTCTCATCAGCGCTTTTGAAAAGGCTTATCAAAAAAGGAAACGACAATTGGGTAATCAAATAACTGAGAGTTCCCTTTTCGATGCACCTGAAATCGAAGTGGATTATTTACAGATTGCAAAATCAACCAATTTGCGTGACATCACTTTTCAGGTGAACGTTAGAAGTGAAAATATTCCTCTTCAAAAGCTGATTATAAAAGTAAATGGTGTCCCTGACCAGCAAATTGCTTTGTCCGGCAATGCTGCAACTAAGCAGGTAACAGTCAGTCTTAGTGTGGGCCTCAATCAGATAGAGGTAGCATCGGAAAACGATGGTGGTACCAGGTCTTTGATTCAAAATTTTGAAGTGAAATTCATTCCGAAGGAAAGGGTAAAAAGAAACCTGTACCTCGTCACGATTGGTGTTTCCGAATATGCAAACAGCGATTTCAATTTGAATTATGCTGAAAAAGACGCCATAGATGTCGCTGATTTATTCAAAAAACAATCTGCTAACGCTTATCAGCAAGTTTTCCATTTCAACTTACTGAATGAGGCTGTCACCAATGAAGCAATCAAGGCACTGAAAGACAAACTCGAAAAAGCTAAAGTGGACGATCAGGTTGTTTTCTTCTTCGCTGGTCATGGCTTGTTGTCAACAGATTTGGATTATTACCTGGCAACTTACGATACCAATTTCGAGAAGCCGGAAACTGCTGGTTTTGCCTATGAGGCTGTGGCTGAATTGCTCAGCGCTTCGCCAGCCCGAAACAAGCTAGTTATGATTGACGCCTGTCATTCCGGTGAGGTAGACAAAGAAAGTGTGGAGATATCGCCAGAGGCCGAAAGTGCTCCGTCTGCCAACCTTGTTTTCAGAGGCTTTCAAAGAATCAGCAATAAAAAACTGGGGATGGGAAATACTTTCCAGCTCATGAGATCGACGTTTTCCGACCTAAGGGATAATACGGGAACTATCGTGATTTCCAGTGCAGGAGGCGCTGAATATGCCCTGGAAAGTGACCGATGGAGCAATGGTGTCTTCACGTTTTTTCTCAAAGACGGGCTGCTGAGTAAAAAGGCAGATCTCAACAATGACGGCTACATCTACGCCGGAGAATTACAGCAATATGTGGCAGCTCGAGTTTCAGAAGCTACTGGCGGTAAACAGCAACCGACGATGAGAGTCGCCAATCTGAAAAATGACATTTTAATCTGGCAGTAATTATTCTAAAAGTTAAAAACACAAGTGAAATGAAAATATTCAAAATTGCGATTGTTTGCTTTACCATTCTGCTGTTTGCACAGGGGGGGATCGCACAAAGTTATACCATTATTCATGTAAAGGGAGACCTGAAACTAGCCGACGGGACCCCACTGAAAAGAGGTACTAAATTAAATCCGGATGCTCAGCTGGTCTTTGGTTCGGAGACGGCGGCCGCTGCAGCCATCAGCAATAGCAGAGGTAGGTTTGTTATTAAAAAAGGAGGTGTATCAGCCAATAGCAACGATTCTTTTTATTTGCTAAAAGCGGTACTTACCCCTGTAAAAGGGAGAATGAGTACGCGATCCGGGAAGCTGAATAACCTCGTGGTATTGAAAAAGTTCTTCTCTGATACACCACTCGCCTTTTTGGGTGATAAGGAATATGTGGAAATAAGTCCGGAGGCTTTTCCACAGGATTATCAACGCTTCTTCTTTTTAAGGTATCAATATCTTGGCGAGACGATCAATAAAAAACTACTGAGCGATAAGCAGACCATGATCTGGGACAAAGAGGAAATCTTTAAAGTAGATGGTGAAAAAATCGAGCAAGCAGAAACCTCCAATCACGAATTGTACTATCTTGGAACAAATGGTTCCCCGACGCTGGTATCCTCTGTCAGTTTTGCTTTCGTGCCAAGGGAGGAGTTGAATACGCTGGTCGATATCATCAAAGTGGAGGAGTCCGGTTCAAAAGAATTGCAGATCAAAGCCTTCACAGAATTGATCACCGATTTATACGGTAAGCCTCTAACAGCATCAGTCGAAAAGCTTTTTGAATAAGAAATGTAAAATCATGTATTCAGCAGCAGATTAAAATAAGATCCAACAGAAAAAGTCAAATGAATGCTTTAAGAAACAAATGGGTTTGGATCGGAAGTATTTTCAATACAGTTGTTATGCTGATATTGACGATGTACTTCTGGTCGCTTCCGTGGCTGGCCGGGGACGAAAAATTTCTGATCTGGAGCAGCTCTTTGATTAAAAAGCATTTTACAGAAAGACCTCCAGCTGAAGAGGTCGCACTCATCAATGTTTCTTACGATCTGGCTCTGATTGACAAACTGGATGAATTTGGGTTTCCTGTTGGGCAGTCAGTCATCACGGACAGAAATAAACTGGCGCTGTTTTACAGGATTATGAATGAAGGGAATCATCCATACAAATTGATGCTGACCGATATTTTCTTTTCTGATCCCAGCGAAGATGATACCTCTTTGCAAAATGAGATCTCTAATTTGAAAAAGGCACTTTTCTCCGGTCATCTCGATGGGCACGATTCTGTGATGGCAAGCGTTTTCAATGCGACTTATGGAATCTCCGATTACCTGATTGCCAATATTTTTGAAGGCGTATACAAGGGTCAGCTGTTGTTCAACGATACACTTCTGCACACTTCTTTGAAAGCCATCGATGAAAATGCTGCTGGTTTTGGGCCATTTGTGAAAGTCAATCAACAATATGTCCCCAATCATTTCATCATCAATTATAGCTTACTGCAAAACGAAATGCTGAATCCTGAGTATAACTACAACCCGGTTAATCTGGGAGAGCTGCTACTATTATCCGATGAAGACATCAGGGATTTTGTGAAGGAAAAGCTGGTTATTCTGGGCGATTTCAGAGAAAACGACATGCATGAAACTGTGTTTGAAATCACATCGGGACCTTTGATTTTGTTGAATGTATATTATCAGCTATCTCGGGGAAATACAACTGTGGGATTCTTTTTCATGCTGATATTAGTATTGTCTTACTTCCTACTGTCGCTGCTGGTCATTTTACCGGAAGACCCTGTCAGAAAATTTTTGGTGAATCGCTTCGGTGAATCGAGGGTAGTTTCCAAGTTACTGAGTGGTATCACATTTTACTCGGTTTCACTTTCTGTCTTGTCATTTTGCTTGTTTTTCCTTTTCAACATTCACATCAATGCCTTTTTCATTGGATTGTATTGTTATGGCGTGGACTGGCTCGTTTACCGAATTGATCAAAAAAGAAAACCATCTGTCTGATGGTAGTAACAGCTCCCCGTTCGATCCCGATATAGCAATGAAGATCGAACAGGGTTGCTGTACTGAATAAGAGTGACCAACGTTGGTGTTGTTGACAATGCTATTGATCACTCCATTTTTCTGACCCTGGGATTGCTGATTTACTTTTTTCTCAAATACACATCTCCGGCGATTGTATTGATGTCGATACGAGTACCTCCGTTATTCATTCGTGCCTTCGATATGGCGGATGCATGCATCGATACGACTCTGGCTAATTGATTTGCATAGGTGAGGTTTGCCTGGTTGTTACGTAGTTTGACATCTTTTTTCTCATCAGGTTTCACCGTAGTAAAATCTATGTCCAGATCTGTGAAAACCTCCCCGCTGGTCTGGCTAATGTTAAAATCGACGTTCGAAGACTCCGCAAGTGTGATGTCAACATCTCCCGAAGAAGTAGAAAATACGGTGATGGCTTCACTGCTGATACCGTCGTACACCACTTCGATGTTTCCGCTGTTAGAAGAGATACTCAACGGACCGGAGACCTCTTCCAGCCTTACATTATTGGAACTGACGATCACTTCCACGCCACCTTTGATGTTTTTGACCATTACATCTTTGCCGCCCCAGTTCATATTGACAATTGTCAACGTGATGTCTTTCGGGACAATCATGGTGTATTCTGCCTGCCTGATTCTTTTCACATTAGTACCCACCAGCCTGATTTCATTTCCTGTCTGACTGAGGTTGATCTCCATTTTGGTATTATCCTCACCAAACTTGGAAACAGCTCTCAGTCCTTCGGCTTTTTTCGGCAAGCCGATCAGGTCTTTTGCCTGAAGCTCAATATCACTTCTGTCCGAGCCGATGATCGTTAATCGTGCAATGATATTTTCAACACTCATGAACAGATCTTTCGTATTACCACTAGGCTTATACTTAAACGTCCTGTCTTCCATTTGAGAGTTCTGGTAACCTGTGGCGACTAGATTCCCCTTAATATCATAAGATTTACCATTGATTGTTCTTATTTGCTGAGCAAATAGTTGATAACTCAAGATGCTCAATAAGAATATAATTATGTTAATTTTTTTCATGTCATTCTATTTTGTTTTTCTGAATTGTAATCACATGGTATCCCATGATTCATCAAACTGCAGTTTCTTTTTTTGGTATCATCACGTCAGGTTTTGTAGTGGCTTTTGATCAAATACCTCATACATCTGTCGTGCTGTGTTATATTTATATAAGTACTTCTAATCCAATCTGAGCCTGTTTTCTCACCAGCTCCTCTACTGACTCATCTTCCACCAGTTTTCGGAAAGGTTTCACGGCTCCTTTTTCGCCCATACTGATCAGGATATTGATCAGCGTAATCTGAACGATCGGGTCTCGCTGAAACTCCATGGCCTTGACCAGTTCGGCCCGTACCACAGGGACTTCATTCCATTTTTCCAGCGCATTGGCAGCAGCAATCCTCACATTGGGGCTTTTATCCGATGTAAGGGATTTCACCAACACATTGATAACTTCAATATCCGGTTGAACCATCTCTTCTGTGAATGAAACAGCCTTGATTCTATCCATTGCGCTATGCTCTTCCAGCATGGCTGAAACCAACATTTGTTTCATTTGCCTGATATCGTCCTTTAGCGAAATTATATCGGCATCCTGATTGTCGCCGGATGAAATCCCAGCGCCAATTATCCCACCGATGATCAGTAGCGCAATAGCAGCTGCGATTTGTTGCCAACTCAATGCAAAGTGCTTTGGCCTGCTCTCTTTTTCCAGCTGATGGTAGAAGAATTCATCTGCACCGTCGGGAACCGGAAGCCCTTCCTCTTCACTGAGGAGACCTTCCAGCATCCGATAGGATTCTACTTCTTTCAGTATTTCCGGACAATGAGCTATTAGCGCCCCGAACTCCTTTGCCTCTTCCACTGACATTCCTGCCTCCAGGTAGGCTGATAACCGCTCCTTTAATGTTTCACAATTATGCTTCATTGTTTTCAAAATATAATGTCTTTAGCTGTGCCATTGCGCGGTGCACCTGCACTTTGATGGCCCCAACTGTTGTATCTTTTATGTTGGCAACATCCTCATATTTCATCCCTTCTATCTTTGTCCAGAAGATCAGCTCGCTCTTTTCGGCAGGAAGTCTGGCAATCGCCTTTCTCAGTTGCTCTTCGCGATCAGCCTTCTGCTGAGCTTCCCCGTCATCCACAACCTGATCAGCTACTTTCTCTACTTCCAGAACTACATTTAGTGGGCTTCTCTTTTTAGACCAATCATAAACCAGGTTTCTGGCGATCCGATAGGACCAGGGTAAAAAAGGCTGTTGCTGCTGATAACTTTTTTTGTATTTCAAGATTCGTACAAACAGGTTTTGCAACAAATCCTGACTTACCTCAGTGTCGTTGGTCAATTTTACAAAGTAGTTGTAAAACCGCTTTTTATGTTTTTCATAAAGCATGGAGAGCCTGTTGGTGTCTCCCAGCTTTACGTCCATCATAATTTTCTCGTCTGTTAAAAACTCCAATGACTCCAGTTTAACTAAATATTGGTTATCACAAAAAGTTTATCAAGTCTACTCTTCATTTCGACAGCTGATCAATTCAAAACCTAATGTGATCATACTTAATGATTTTGCCCTTATTACATGTGATCTTCAGAAAGGTTACAGGCAATTTCTATAAAAGATAAAAAAAGTAGGTGATAAATGGTCTGAGATTGGAAAACTAACCTTAGGTGCTAATAGTGTTTACTATGGCCGATTGATGATGACCGAATTGATAGTCGACCAGGTCGATACACTCGAATGAACATCAAAAGGCATTTCAAATTGAAAACAGACCGATCAAAAAAATCAGATTTCATCGATCTGCAAACTATTCGGATAATGTCTAGTTTTGATAGTAAGCATTGAACAGGATTATAGTTGATATGACGTTGTATTTTTTAGATGCTGTTCAAGACAATCTTAAAGCATCCAATGAATTTAGGAATCAAAGGATGTATTCAATTGACCGTAATAAAATCTAATATGTTAACACTTAATATCTATTTATCGGGAGAAATTCATTCAGACTGGCGAGAACAGTTGATCCAGGCATGTGAAGCTAAAAAACTACCTGTCAACTTCCTTACGCCAGTAGTTACACACCAGGCCAGTGATGAAATCGGCCAGGTTTTGCACCCCGATCTTACTGGTGGTTTCTGGAGAGATAAGGCGTCCTCAGGAATCAATCAGGTGAGGATCCGAACCGGTATCGAAAGGGCTGATTTAGTGATCATTAAATTCGGCGAAAAATACCGTCAGTGGAATGCGGCCTATGATGCAGGTTACTGTGCGGCCAAAGGAAAACCTTATCTGGTTATACACCCAGAAGAGTTTATTCATGCCTTGAAAGAAGTAGATAACGGTGCGTTTGCAATTGCAAATGATAACAGTCAGGTAGTGGAAATTCTCACTTATCTGACAACACAGAAATAATTCTTTCGAAAAAACTGAGTTATATTTGTAGTTAGGTTATAAAAGAAATTTGGCATGAAGCGCGTAGGATTAAGCTTGATATTGATCATCTTTTCAATGGCAACTGTATTTGGCCAGAAAAATGAAGACTGGTTCAACAAGGACTTTGAAAAAGACGGTCAGGCAGGAGCAAGCATTAATAAAGCAAAAAAATTAGTCGATGGTAAAACCCCAAAAAAGGTCATTGTAGCAGTCATTGATTCCGGAGTGGATATCGATCATGAAGACCTCAAAGACAATATTTGGGTCAATACCGACGAGATTCCGGGCAATGGAATCGACGATGACAACAATGGCTACATCGATGATGTCAACGGATGGAATTTCCTGGGTGGTAAAGACGGCAATGTGGTCAATGAGCAGTATGAAACCACCAGGATTTATAAGCGGTTGAAACCAAAATACGATGGGAAGTCTGCTTCCGATGTTGCTCCGGAAGACAAGGAAGAGTATGCGCTTTATCTGGAAACTAAAAAAGAAACCGAAAAGCAAATTAAAAAAACCAAAAAGCAGCTGGACGATTTCAAAACACTGGATGAAAGCTTGATGATTGTCAATACTATTCTGGAAACTGTTTTGCTGGATAAACCAATCAATGAAGAAAATGTCAGAGCACTTAAACCCGGAGGTGAAAGAGTTAAGGCTGCTAAAGATTTTATGATTCAGTTGTACGACAATGGTTTTATTCAGGAAGACTATGACCGTGCCATGACTGATCTTAGAAACAGAATCAAATACAACTACAACCTGGATTATGAGCCGAGAAAAATTGTCGGTGACAATCCTGCAGATCCCTTTGAAAAGAACTATGGCAACAACGATGTATATGGCGGACATGCAGATCATGGGACGCATGTTGCCGGTATCATAGGTGCTGTCAGAGACAATGGAATCGGAATGAACGGTGTGGCTCATGAGGTGGAGATCATGGTTTTACGCAGCGTGCCAGATGGAGATGAAAGAGATAAAGACATTGCCAATTCTATTATTTATGCAGTAGACAATGGCGCCAGAATTATCAATATGAGTTTTGGAAAAGGGCATTCTCCTGCGAAAAAGGCAGTTGATAAAGCCATTCGGTATGCAGAAGAAAACAATGTGTTACTGATCGCTTCTGCCGGAAATGCTGCAATCAACATCGATAAGATCAAGCAGTACCCTAACAGACAGTATACTTCTGATGATCTGAGTGGTGAGGCTAAAAATTGGATGTTTGTTGGCGCTTCTGATCGGGAAAAAGGCCAGGGGTTACCTGCGGAATTTTCAAATTACGGACAGAAAAATGTAGACATTTTCGCTCCTGGTGTTAGAATCTATTCTACTTTTCCGGAAGATGCCTATAGTGAATTGGATGGTACCAGCATGGCAGCACCAGTAGTTTCCGGAGTGGCGGCATTAGTGCTGAATTACTACCCAGGCCTGACAGCGGTACAGCTGAAAGAAGTGCTGAAGGAGTCTTCCACAAATTTTGGAAAAACAAAAGTGGTGATGCCGACAGAGGGCGATATCAAAAAGAAAACGAAATTCAAAAAGCTTTCTAATACAGGCGGAGTAGTCAATGCTTACGAGGCATTGAAATATGCTGAGAAAAAGTATGGAAAAGCAGCTAGCTAAACTTTATAAAATTAAAGGCAGCTTAAGATATTCTGAATGCGTTGTGAGAAATCATGGCGCATTTTTGTTTATCTGCAGAAATACTAAAACTACCGACTAATGATGACCAAACAGATTAGCTGGCAGAAAGCCATCGAAGTATTTGATAAAATATTGCCTGATTATCAGAGCTTTACTCCTAAGAGAAAGGTGTTTTCTGAATCCTTCCAAAAGAAAATCGATGAAATGAGAGCGGGTTTTAATAAAAATAGGGCGCGACTCATTCGAGAAGGAAAAATTCCTGATCTGGCAAATAGATTTTACAATGAAGACCAGGTAAGGTTTGCTGTTGAAAACAAACTATTAGCCGAGGAAGAAATTTGGGGAGATTGGGTATTGGAACTTGAAGAAGATGAGATTATCGAAAAGCTTTTTGGTGTAGATCTCGTTAATTTCAATTTGCAAGATGAAATCATCATGATTCATATGGAAAGCTATCCAAGGGTATCGAAAACATACGAGGATTGTGATTACGAGCATCGAAAACCATACATCATCCATGCTACAAGCTTTCTGAAAGATATCGAAGATTTTCATGTAACTGTATTTGATGGAGATGTTCAGTTTCTAAACCCATCCACTGGTCTAATTATTATTTTTCATCATGAAGGTGCCAAATTTGTAATTAAAGGAAATGCAATAACAGTAAATGAATGGTTTTATGAGTACTAAAAAGTTCGAGTCAAACTCGATGTATAAAATTTGGATAACCGCGGGAAGGTCATTACTCAGGCAAAAGCATGTTTGACATTAATTAATTCTCTCTGAATGCGTTGCGAGAAATCACAGCGCATTTTTTTATTGCTCTTTTTTCATGAGTGCCAGCAGTACCGGATTATTGCGGCAACAAATAATCAAATAAACTTTTCTGAACAGGCTTATCTATCGAGATGTTGCCGACAGCTATAAAGGGTAAAAGTGATTCTGTGTTGGAATTCTGACTACAAATTGATTATTTTTACGTTGATTAAATAATTTTTACAACATAATTACGCAAGACTATAAGCTGTTCTGTCAACCAAAGTCTATTGATAATGAATGATAGATTTGATCTGTACCTTCTGGTCCTGTCATAAATTAACAATCAAAATGAAACGAAAAAACACCTCTTATTGGTTGATCATGTTGATCACCTCATTCATTTTTTCATGTCAATCGCAAGATGAGACGATTATCGAAAAAGATATTTCGGTTGCTGACGTACAGGCATTGCATGAACAATTGAATACGTCTCAGCCAAATGGGCGTCAAACCAATGATCTTGCAATTTTGTGGGATGAAGCTCAATACAGGGATGTGAGCACTGGAGATGCACTTGTCTTTCCGATAGAAACATCGGTTAGAAAATATGTACGTTCTGAAGGTACTACAACTGCTTATCCCTTAGAGAATCAGGCACAGGCAATTGCTTATCGTTCAGATGATGGGACATTGCTGCTCGATTATGTCCAAATGATTCCGACGGCTCCTACCGAACAGTTTACCGGTTATGTAACAGTTGCTGATTGGGATGGTGAACCCAAGCATTTGTTCAGATATGAAAACGGACAGTACATTGGCAATCAAAACGGTGGCAGAAGTGAAGACTTGTACTGCTATTGGATAGATACTCAGACCTGTACAGTAGTAACCAGCGGAGGTATTGATTATGAGGAATGTGAAACTTCTTCAACATTGCACTGTCATACGATTGATATCCCTCCAACTATTGCTCCGGGTGAATTTGGTGATCCTTCAGGTGGTGGAGGAGGTTCTCCTGGTGATGGTTCAATTGAATTGTGTCCGCATCCGACTATAGCAGATAGGTTCGTTCCATGTGAAGACTTGGATGAGCTGCCACCATTTGGAATCTGTAATTATATTAACATCAAGTTCGATCGAATTCCGGGTGATGGTACGGAAGAGAGTTTTACAGGTGAGATTCAAAATATTTATGTTGAGGCAATACATAGACCTAGTAATTTGAGAGCTGAAGTATTTTGGGGTGCTTGGTGTGTGACTTACGGAACAAGTGCTCGTAATGTCCGAAGCTCATTGAACGCTTCGGATTATTTTAAAGAGGCTTGGTTGATAACTACAGGAGAATTAGAAATTTGGCTAAATGCACAAGAAGTGAAGCCCACTGATGCCCAACTTTCGAATATGTTTAAAGACATGTTTCTTGTCAATTTAGGTTTATTAGC
>JBCBHL010000119.1:0-19123 GCA_038525605.1 Bacteroidota bacterium | reverse complement strand
GAAAATTTATCTAAACAAAACTTAACGCGATAATGTCTATTAATCATATCTTTTTGTTTTTCTTTCTTTTTTCTTGGGTCGGTAACTGCAATTTCGTTCTGCGATAAATTCTATTTTATGTTCCGCTAAAAGCTGCGTGATGACTCTGTTAGTCGCTTCTTCATCCAGACCAATTTTTTCTCCCAGCTCTATTTCATTCAGCCTTCCGTTATTGTTTTGCAAAGCGATATGATATTTGTTTTTACTTTCCATATTTATAGTCTTTTTGAGTGGCAATCATGATATGAGGGCTGAATGACAAAAGGTAAGGGTCGTTTTCTGTGAGTTCTATCAGGTCATTCAATATTTTTTTTCTTTTAGGGTTTGACAAACTCCTGAAAAAATCCTTGTCGAGCCAGGCCATACCCTCTACAGCATGGGAATTCAAATAAGTAAGTCCCTGATTTACAAATTCATCCTTTAGCTGATTGGGTCGATGATAAAAGGCTTCAGCCAAAAGCCACGGAAAGTCATCCGGTGGATTGTGAATCCCTGATGTCAACTCTGTTTTACACATTTCAAAAAATGAGGTTTTATGTATCAGACCATTTAAAAGACCCACTAAGGTTGACGCAGTATAGTTAATGGCGAATGCCAGGATGATACCACGGTTTTTTAAAACCCGCCTGGCTTCCTGAATCGTTGATACCCTATCTTCACTTCTCTGCAGGTGATACAATGGCCCATGTAGGATTATCAAGTCTGCATACCCACTAGGAAATGTCAGATTTCGGGATTCTCCAGGATGAATCAGGTATTTGTTTTTTAGTCTATTGGCCCTGTCTTGTGCCTGGTAAAGATGTTTGGACACTGGTTCCACTAAGTGTACATGGTGTCCTTTTCTTGCAAGCCACTCCGAATACTTTCCGGTTCCACCGCCAACATCTATTATCTTCAGTGAGGTATCTGACAGGTATTTTTCTATTAATGTTTTTACCCTTTCAAACTCAAAGACACCCATACCATTTTCAAGTCTGGTTTCTTCTGATGCTTTGGTATAAAAGAGTTCTATATTTCTGCTAATCAATTGTTTATGTTTCATATTAATGCAATGGCTATTGCTGTATTTATGATAAAAAACACAGCAAGATGATCAAACAACAGACTTTCATAGTCAGTCATTCTATCATTAAAAATTAAGAATTATTGAATGTGTTAATCTGTCTATGCTGAAAGGGAAATTGCACTCAGCATACTTCCGCATGGAAAGGAAGTGTCCTGCAGATCAGAAATTAGTTAATATGTAGCATTAATATAACAGACTTTAAATATAGACAATGTAGGCTAAAATTGTTTTTTAAAGTATCATAAATTCTTTGAGATTAGCCTGAAAATAAGTTCGGAAATTAGTCTCTATGTGGCCTCAAATTGCTTGCTGACAATTGAGTTTTTACCCTACGATTTTGGCGATAGTTTTCGGCCAGGGGTCTTCAAACTGATGACCTGCCCGCCATAGCTTTAATTCTTCTTCTGTAAGGAAGCATGCTTTCAATGCATTTGTAAACCTATCTACCTGTGCGACATCTCCTATGACTGTTAAATCGCAATGTCGATCACCAAAACGCCCTTTTTCATTAGCGAGTTGTTTCTTTAATTCCTGAATTTCAAATTCTGAAATCCCGTGATTTTCATCTTCTACAATACCCGAACGCCAGGAGCCTATTAGTTCCAGGCTGATACTTCCGGCTGCCTGATTCCACAAGAGAGACAGTTTATCCCTGCTGGCAAGCCAAAAGAAGCCTTTGCTGCGATAAATCCTATGATCGAGGTATTGATGGCAAACGTCCCAAAGTCGCTGAGCATGAAAAGGTCTGTCATCCTTTATGACCCTGGTAGCTAAATCATATGGTTTATCGGCGTTTTCTTCAGCTTCCAGAACAGGTTTTAGTTCTTTCACCAACTTCGCTACCTTATGATAGTCGTATTCCTGAAGCTCAAACAAAGATTCAATGGCCAATTTCCCAAACTGCACAGAATGTACCGAAACATAGGGATTGATTGATTGGATATAGGAGGCAATCTCCGGTAGCCTACCCTCTCCAATGCGATCTGATTTGGTTAGAATTAAATGGCTGCAAAACATGATTTGCTCTACCAATAGATTTACTGTGTCCCTTTTGCCTTGCATTACATTTTGCTGCATTCTTGGGACAAGGCTTTTACCATAGTTATAGTCATGGGCCAATAACAGACTGTCTACCAGTGCAAACACCGCTGCAAGCTTTACTTTATTTTGGCTTTTAAAGTACTCAACCAGCGGTAGCGGGTGGCAACTTCCGGAAGTTTCGATGAGAATGAGTTTAGGCTCTTGATTCAATAGCAGATTATTAAGTGACTCATCGAGTTTCTGAATCCCTTTCTTGCTGCTTAGTACGCATGAGTGGATAGATTCCAGGATGTTTTTGTTTTCTTCTACAACCTCGCTGGTTCCGATCAGTTCACCATCAACATCCAGTTCGCTCATGTCGTTGACAATCCCGCAAATAGCAATATCCTTCTTTTTCGATTGTGAAAGTAGCTTTCTGAAAAGAGTGGTTTTACCGGAACCGAGAAAACCATTGAGGATGATCACAGGGACTTTGTTCGAAGAATCTACAGGTTTTTGCATAGCGACATTATTGACAGTTTGCAATGAGCGAAAAACTAAGCGCAAAACTAAATGGAATGAGCTACGAAATCACCATTAGAACTAGTGATTTTATCAATGGTTGTTTGTTGGTTTTTTATATTTAGTTGGTATTATTCATCTACCAGATTGTTACCGCCTTTCGAAAGTATCGCAAATAGTCTAAAAACCACCAAAACAGTCAGCTATCCATCAGTCAAAATTGAAATCAATAAACCCGTCGTGTTTGATATCTTTATTGAATACCTAATAAGCTATTATGAGAAATTACCTATCATTATTGATCTTGTTATTCGTTTCATTACATTCGATTGCGCAAGACTACCAGGTGGACCTGGATTACTACCTGCCAGATGATGTAACCTACAATTCCAACATTCCTACACCTAAAAGTGTGATCGGCTATGAGATTGGCGACTGGCACGTATCACATGATAAACTTGTCTTTTACATGCAGACAGTTGCTGCTGCCAGTGATAGAATTTCATTAGAAATACAGGGAGAAACTTTCGAAGGCAGACCATTGCTACTCCTGAAAATTACCTCTCCCGAAAATCAATCGAATATCGAGCAGATCAGAAAAGATCACCTGGCACTGCTGGAAAATAACAGCGGTAGCCTGCAGACTGAAAATATGCCTTTAGTGGTTTATAAAGGATACACCATCCACGGAAATGAACCCAGCGGTTCTAACGCGGCGTTAGCACTGGCCTATTACCTGGCAGCTGCAGAAGGACCTAAAGTCGATCAGTTGCTAAAGAATACAGTCATTTTGCTGGACCCCTGTTTAAATCCTGATGGCTTTCAGCGATTTGCATATTGGGCTAATATCCATAAGGCCAAAAATATCAATCCGGATCCTAACGACAGAGAATATCGGGAGGTTTGGCCCGGAGGTAGAACCAACCACTACTGGTTTGATATGAATAGAGACTGGATGCCGGCACAACTCCCTGAAAGCAGGGCAAGAATCAAGACATTTCACAGGTGGTATCCCAATATCCTGACAGATGCTCACGAAATGGGTACCAATGCCACCTTTTTCTTTCAGCCGGGAATACCGTCGAGAACGCATCCGCTGACACCTCAAAAAAATCAGGATTTAACGTTCGATATCGCCAAATTTCATGCAGCTGCTTTTGATAAAATCGGAAGTCTCTACTATACAGAAGAAAGCTTTGATGACTTCTACTATGGGAAAGGATCAACTTTTCCGGATATTCACGGTAGCGTCGGAATTCTCTTTGAGCAGGCAAGTTCCAGAGGGCATGCACAGGAAAGTATCAATGGTATTCTCACCTTTCCTTTTACGATTAGAAACCAATTTACTGTAGCACTGTCCACTTTAGAAGCGGGATTGAAGTTAAGAACAGACTTGCTAAACTATCAACGAAAGTTCTATGCAGATGCACGAAAAGAAGCAGCCAAAGGCGGTGCTATTGTGTTCGGAGATGAGAAAGATGCTGCCAAAGCCTATCACCTCGCAGAATTGTTGAAAAGACATCAGATAAAAGTGCACGAACTGGTAAAGGATTACAGGGTTGATGGAAAGAATTATATTAAAGGTTATGCTTACATGGTTCCCAAAAATCAAAGGCAACATCGACTGATCAAAGCAATGTTCGAAAAGAGGACAACCTTTCAGGATAGCCTTTTTTATGATGTGTCAGCGTGGACCTTGCCACTCGCTTTCAACCTCGATTACAGCGAAAATGCCTCAATCAATAATGCAGGAGATGAGATCACCAACCTGAAAATGAGACAACCTGCCGCTGTGAAAAAAGACAGCTATGCTTACCTGATGGAATGGCATGAATATTACACACCTAAAGCACTGAATATGATTTTAAGCAAAGGTCTGCGGGCAAAGGTGAGTATGAAACAATTTTCTGTAGAAGGTAAAAGCTATGATTATGGTACCATTATGATTCCGGCAGCCAATCAAAAGTATAGCGCTGATGAAATTGCCGAAATATTGGATAAGGTCTCTAAAGAAGCGAGCGTTGACATCATTGGTGTATCAACTGGTTTAACTGTCGGGATAGACCTGGGAAGTAATCAGTTCAGAGCTGTGGGAAAACCAACAGTAGCTTTGTTAGTTGGGGATGGGATTTCTCCTTATGATGCCGGTGAAATCTGGCATTTATTCGATCAGAGATATGATATGAAAATCACTAAGTTAGATGTAGGGTCATTGGGGGGGAAAGACCTGAGCAGATATACTGATATCATTATGCCTAATGGTAGATTGGGTAAATCACAAGTTGAAAAACTGAAGACCTGGGTGCAGAATGGAGGAACCCTGATTGGTTTTAAAAACGCGGGCAGAGTTTTCAACACTTATAACCTTTTGAATGCGGAATTTAAAACTACTTCTGAAGTAGCTGAAAATATCACCTTCGAGCAAAAAGGTAACTATCGGGGAGCAAAAGTAATTGGCGGAGCAATTTTTGAAACAAAATTAGATCGGTCTCATCCGATTGCATTTGGTTATAAAAATGATAAGCTGTCGGTTTTTAGAAACTCTACTTTGTTCCTGAAACCTGATAAACAAAGCTTCAATAATCCGGTACAGTACACCGCAAATCCGCTGTTGAGTGGATATATTTCCAAACCTAACCTGAAAGAACTGGCTGAAACAGTACCATTTAAAGTAGGTCAGTCAGGTAGAGGAAAAGTGGTGTTATTTACTGACAATACGAACTTCAGGGCTTTTTGGTATGGTACTAACAAATTGATGATGAACGCCGTCTTTTTTGGACACACCATGTAAGCAAATTGCAAAAAAATCGTCCGAAAGCAAATCAGTTTAGTAGATTGCTTTCGGACGGCTATCAGATACATTATCTTTAGCAAGAGACTTGAAGCTATGGAATTTCAGTCAACGCGATTTAAATTAAATTATGCATTTGTTACGCACACGGATACTATTACTTCTCATTTGGATATTGCTACTGCCAGTAGTCTCCACAGCCAGGCAACAGGGCAATGACAGCCTCCGTGATTTAAAAGGAAAAGAAAGAATCAATTACCTGATCAATCTCGGGAAAGACCTGATCTATAAAGACCCCGATAAGGCAGGGTTTGCCGTGGAAAATGCCCTTGAGACCGCCAGGATTCTGGGGTTGAAAGAAGAGGAAGCTACCGCATTAAGACTTTCCGGCAATGTGAAATATGTGAAAGGAGCCTACCCCGAAGCTTTAGACAGCTTTCAGAAATCATATTTGCTGTATAAAGAGCTGGATGACAGCACCTCGCAAGGAAGGTTACTCAGCAATATAGGGTTGATCTTTAAGAATCTGAAACAGTATCCGATGGCCCTGGAAAATTATAGAAAGGCATTTGACATATTTCTGGCGACCAATGACAGCACCTCTATGTCCAGGCTTTTTAATAACCTGGGAGTGGTCTATAAAAATCTTGAATCTTATGACTCAGCTAGGTATTACTACTTGCTTTCGTTGAAAGGCAAACAACAAAAAAATGATGAAAAGGGGATCGCCAGTACATTGACCAACCTGGGGGTTGTTAGTTTTTTGGAGAATGAATATGAAGCGGCAGAAAATTACTTTCAGCAATCAATAGAAATTGAAGAAAAGCTGGGCAACACGGAAGGAGTTGTCAGAAACTTAAATAACCTGGCGAAAATCTATTTTGAAAATAAGCGTGCTGAAGCAGCCTATCAGGTGGCTTATAGAGCATATGGCCTGGCAAAAGAAATGAATACCACTCTGCAGATTAATGAGTCTTCGGAAGTATTGTACCAGTATTTCAAGCAGAAAAACATGCATAAAAAAGCTTTGGAATTTTACGAAATCCATGCGGCAAGCAGTCAGTCGTTATCAAATGAGGAGTCGGCAAGGGCTATTGGGAGAATGGAATCGAGACTGGAACTTTCTGCTCAGCAAAATGAAATTGCCGCATTGAAGAGGGAAAGAGAACTCAATGAACTGGAACTCTCCAAAAAAAGAATTTTAGTGATATCGCTGATAGTTATTTTGTTTTTGATCATTGCGGCAGTCATTGTTTACTTCCGGTTTCAAAAGAATAAACATGAGCTGCTGAAAAAGATCCTGACTTCACATGTGATGGAACTCGGTCTGAAAGTCAATCAGCTATCAGCTAAGAAAAACACTGTATTGAACATTTCATTCGAGGATTTGAATGATAAACTGATTACGCCCATTTCCAGGAGGGAATATGAGGTATTGCAGCAGGTGTTCAGTAAAAAAACCAATCGCGAAATAGCCGAAAGCTTGCATGTTTCTTTGAATACCATCAAGACCCATCTGAAAAACCTCTACGATAAGCTTGGTGTAAATAACAGAACTGATGCCATCGAATTGATTATGAGAAAATCATAAAGTTCTTATAATCAGTAGATTGAAAAAATCACCCGCCCGGGGTGAGTGGATTTCATCTGTACAGGATGATTGATTTTTTAGTGGTAAAAGCCAATTTGGTTTCGGAATTGAGAAGGCAGTACAAGTCTTATTGATTTCAGAAATAACTACTAACTAAAAAACAATTTCAAGATGGAAAATCAATTTAAACTATTACACAAGGAACTGGAGCCTATTCGATTGCCGGCGGATTTTACTGTGTTCGACGGTCAGGACAGAATTCTAGATTTACTCTTTACCAGAACCATTAAGATTCTGATTGTTGTAGATGGTCGTATCAACATCGGTGAGACCGATGGTTTTGGAGTAGGTAGGATTATCAAGCTTTACAGAGAGGAAAAGCTGGGTTGTTACAATTTTGAGGTAGACATCGCTCTGAGAAAATTTAATCGTGAGGAAGATGAAGACGTCATTGTGGAAAACAAAGAAGCCGGGGACTTTGAAGCCAGATATGTAGGCTTTTCTTTTGATTCCAGAATTGATGGAGAACTCGTGCTGGACAGGTATCATGAACTGCTGCTGTTTGGATATGCACCTAACAATGACGATGAAGAAGATTATGTCATTGATGAGCATGAATGGGCCGCCAGGGATGGAGAACTGGAAGTACTTCATCAGTGGATGAATGAAGGCGGTGGTGTTTTTGCCACCGGAGACCATGACTATCTGGGAGCTTCTATGTGCCGGAGAATTCCCAGAGTAGGTACCATGAGGGAATGGACCAATGAGGATGGCGTACCACCGCAGATTGGTGAACACAGATTGGATACCAATCAGCCGGCAAATGCCAATCAGGCCAATGGTACTGAAATTATTCTTACCACAGTAGAAAGGGATGAGAAACCACAGCACATCGACTGGGTAACCAACAGAAGCGAAAGGATTGGTTTCAGGGAGTTTAACTATCCGCATGAAATTTTATGTCACCCGGACTATGGTCCAATCAATGTGATGCCGGATCATCCGCATGAAGGCAGATGTGTGGATAATGAGAGAATCCAGGAGAGAAAAGAGGGTAAAGTAAGGTTTGGAGAAAGCGGTGCTTTTGAATATCCTAAGTTTGGTCTCATCCATCCGATTCCCAGGATAATTGCTTATGGCAATGTGGTGGCCCGCTCCAATCATGAGCCGAGAAAAGGCAGGGTAAATGCAGCCAGATTCCCGATGATCAGTGTTTACGATCCACGAAAATATACTTTTTCGAATATGGGAAGGGTGGTTGTGGATTCGACGTGGCACCATTGGTTCAATATGAATATTGATGGCATAGAGCAAAGAGGTGCAACGGCACATTGGGAGAAAATCAAACGCTATTTTCTGAATGTCGCTACCTGGATCATCCCTAAAACCATGCGATGCAATTACACTTTCTTGCAGCCTTTCTTCGAATCAGAAGGAATCAGGGAGATCCGAAGGGATACCAATACGTTGGATACCGGATCTATCTACAGAGGTGGCATATCGCAAATTATCGGTCCTTGTGCTACTACTTCTTTTGTAATGGAATGGCTCTATGAGTTTGAACCTGAATTGTTCAGATTATATGAACATATAGAGATAGATTTTGATGGGCCGGATATCAACCCGATCAACCCACTTTGTCTGAGCTGTCCTCCTTTTGAAATTCTGGAAGCCTATATTTTTGGTGAAATCTTCAGAATACTGGAGCCATTGGTTAAAAAACTGATGTTTGCCATCGAAAACCCGAAAAGTAAGTTTTCACTTAGTCATACCGAGTTGAGTTCCATGATTGAGAAAGGTGCCCGGATCGGTATCGAGCTATTTAAAAAAGAGGCTTTAAATAGTGTGAAAAGAGTCAGTAAACACCTGGGATAGGCCTTAGGTAGACGGGTTTACCAAGCCTGGAAAACGGTTTCTCCTCCGTTGGCATATACACGTGCAGGAGAAACCACTTTCATTAGAAATTATCACGTCAAGTTTTGTACTGATAAATTTTCGATGCTGTAACTATCAAACTTTGTAAATTACAGCAGTTATGAATTCATAATTATGAATTTAATATGAAAATTCACTAATCCTTTAAATTAAAAGTCCTTATAATAACTCTGTCGTGATAACCTTTATTATTGCTTTTATAATTTCTTTTGCTTTCTCTGATCCCTGATTTTTTTAACTCCATAGATTCCGCCTGCTGCTAGTAGAAGAGACAATCCTCCGTCGATAGGTGTTGCTGGAGGACCGGGAGGGCCTTGGGCCAATAATGGGCAGATTGTCATAAAAAATAACGCAATCGTCAGTAGTAAGCTGATGTTTTTCATATCTGATAATATTAATATTTTAAAATTAGAATTTGTTACTTAAAATACAAGGCATTATTACATTGAATTTTCTGATGATCCTCAATAAAGCGAGCAGACTCGCTATAGGACAATCGTTCCAAATCGAAAATGTCCTTATCAAACCTGATTTGATTGTTCTCAGCGCAAACTGAACTTCAATTTTTCATTTCCGGCTTTTAACAGGTAGACTTTTCCACGTTTTAATGGAACAGGAATAATTATTGGCTCCTTGCTGAAAGTATTGTTGAATTCAGTTAGCAGCTGACCATTCAATTCATATATTCTGAATTTACTTTCTCTGCCGGTGTATTTAATTGATACATATGATTCCGTACCTTTTATGAGTACGAGTTGATTAGCTGGTTCAGCACTGATTGAGGTAACCACGTTTGGCACTAATCTGATAGCGTACCGATTTGAAATGGACTCTTCGGTGATATCAATTTCAATGACCGATGATTGATCCAGACTGATGATTTCTCTCGTTTTATGGTCAATCAAATACATATCAGACTGATTTCTGTTTAGTTTCAACGCTTCCACTTTCAGCTGATAAGAACCCTCGTTTTTCAGGTAATAGCCCAAGGCAACTTCTGTTGCTTGATTTTCTGGATTCGGCAAGGCCTGGATGGCGTATTCCATATCTCCCTGCATTGAATAGAAAGAGATGTTTTCATTGCCGCTGAATTTCTCTGCATCCAGTCCGAAATCGGTATCAACAGATGCGTCATTTCGGAAAGTGACGATTAGGTCATTGTATAAATCAGATAACTTTCCCTGACCACTGAGAGACAATTTTATAAAGGTATTTGGCTCATTGTTACGGTCAAGTCTAAAGAAATCTTCATCTGCACCGCCATCACTGACTTGCATACTTTTTGCGAAAATCACAGATCCTATTTGACCTGTGGGTCGTGACGAGCGAACGAAAAATCCTTGCATCATACCGATTGGGGTAGAAGGCGTAATATCGATAGCAGGATCTGAGCTGGTGACACCTACATCGGTCACCGCGACATAGTCACCGGATCGGCTACCTCCACTGTTAGAGCCTCCATCATGCCAGTACCAAACCGAACCTGTAATAGAAGAACTATTGCCGTTGACCAATGCAGATCTGTCCAGACCACTGATAAAGGGGTTTGCCACTAAATTATAGCCCTCGTTTGAATTGTCGGATGGGTTGTCATTGTTAAATACCTGCTTGGTAGACTGATCATTTCTCGGAACACCGGTCAAGGTCAACGTAGCATCGGGGGAATCATATGCTACGAAAAACCCATTAGAAGGAAATACATTTGCAGTGCTTGAAGGGATGGAATATTCGTTGGTGAACCCGTTGAACTGGTAAACTACGTCTGCACCTAAGTCTTCGACAGTTTGACCTTCCAATGGCGATCCTACAATGCTGTAGCCCAAATTATCTTCCACATCTCTTGAGATACTTACCTGTGCACTTCCGTTGAAGGTTTGGTCTCCGTTGACAACCAGTCCTGTTCCAGAATTGATCGTCAAAGTTACCAGGTCTGCCACCACTAAATCATTTACTTCCAATCCTGTTTGCGATATTTCCGGGTCGTTGGTTGTAGAAGGAATCTCAACATCATCGTCTTCCGTAGGCACTGCACCTGTCGACCAGTTGCTTGCTGCTGACCAATCGGTGCTGTTTCCCAGCCAGATGATGGGTTCAGAAACATTGCTTACGATAATGAAGAAATTCTCAGACGTCGTATTGTTCGATGGGAAACCATCATCAATGGTAACAGTAATGTTGTAAAAATTGTCCTCACCATTGTCCAGCGGCGTTTCAAAATCTGGTGGCGAAAGGAAACTTAACTCTCCTGTTTCTTCACCAATACTAAAAACACCAGCGTCTACACCGGAAAGTGAATAGGTAATGCCTACATCGGTGGCTCCCCCATTACCATCGTTCCCATCAATATCAAGAGCAACCCCTTCGCTATTTTCCAGTACGGCAATTCCTGGTAAGGTTCCAGGGCCGGTAAATGTAAATACCGGTGGATTATTGACAAACACTTCGGTATTCTGTAAGTAATAGAATTCGCCGTCAGAGGAGCCAATTAAAATATCGGGATCAGTGTCACCGTCAAGGTCGGCGATACCTGAGGGAGTTCTGCCATAATCGGTGGTGATGAAAGGTCTGGGCAATGCAAAGTCGGGGCTCGATACTGTTCCAATATTTTCTGCATAGTAGTATTCATTTCCAAAGGTTCCGATGATCAGGTCCAAATCATTGTCATCGTCCAGATCAGCCATCGTAATGATAGAGGAGGAAGAGCCATTTTCTTCCAACCCAAAAATGTTAACCTGAGCAGCAGCAAAGGCAGGAGCACTTTTGGTTCCGGTGTTTTGAAAATAGATGATATCACCATTTAGTGCATTTCCGGCAAGGATATCATAATCTTCGTCATTGTCCAAATCAACAAAGACAGGACTGGAACGGCTGGTGAGTTTTGTCAATCCAAATGGGTTGAAACTTGCAGCTGCAAAAGTGGGATTGCTCACACTACCAGTGTTTTCAAAATAGATGAAATTACCGCTGTTCTCGCCTGAAAGTAAATCCAGATCACCATCATCATCGATATCTGCGAAAGTCGGAATCGCAGAAAACCCGCTTTCTGTAAGCCCAAACGGATTAACAGCGACCGCTTCAAATTCTGGTGCAGTGACACTACCACTGTTTTCATAGTAATAATAGGTGCCATTAAATGAACCTGAAAGTACATCAAAATCATCATCGTTATCCAGATCAATAAATACAGGTGCTGAGCCGTCAGTACCTGCCGTGGCATCAGTGAGGCTAAAGGGATTTTCGACCGGATCTAAAAAACTGGTAGGAAGGGTGGAAATACGTACTTCGAAGAAAAAAAGGTCACCGGCAAAAGTACCAACCAGCAAATCCGTGTCTCCATCACCATTGAGGTCTCCTGAAGTTACTGCGGCATCAGCGCCGACATCACTGTTGCCAAAAGTATTGTAAGCAGCTGCTTCGAAAGAAGGATCATTTGCCATCCCAATATTTTCATAGAGCTCCATTGTGCCGTTATCCGCCCCCAGCATCACATCCAGATCACCATCATTATCAATATCGATAGTGGTCAGGTAAGAATTGTCATTATTTATCAAACCAAAAGGATTGATTTGCGGAATATCGAAAGATGGGCTGGTTTTAGATCCAATGTTTTCAAAGTAGTAGATATCCACGCCCAATGAAGCTACCAATACGTCATAGTCACCATCGTCATCTAAATCGACAAAGTGTGGGATAGAGGCAGCTCCTACATCCGATAATCCAAAGGGATTTGCCTGCGCGGAACCAAAAGTCGCTGATGTTTCATCTCCCGTGTTTTCATAATATCGAAAATTACCCTGCGACTCGCCCGAAAGCAGGTCCAGGTCGCCATCATCGTCCAGATCCGCCAGAGTTGGACTGGAGGCAGACCCAACATCCAGTCCGAAGGCATTGGTTACTTTAGTGCCAAATGATGGATTGATAGACGTTCCTACGTTAGGAAAGTAAACAAACTCACCATCAAAGCTGCCTATCAGTAAATCCAAATCTCCGTCATCGTCCAGATCGGTGAAAGCTGGGGTGGTTCCCTGACCGATATCTTCCAGGCTGAAAGGGTTTGAGACTGCCTCTTGACCGTAACTATTGTCTGAGATAAATGGCAGTAGGAGGCAGACTGCCAAAGAAGCGACTATCCATTTTTGGATACGCTTTGATATGAAGTTTTTGTCATGAATGTGTGCTTCATTTGTTTTCATAAAATCCATAGAGTTCGATTATTAAATATCATCGGTTGACACTTTCCAGGCCTTGTTTGAAGTAAAAGCTTCGTTTGCCAGTCAGGTGTTCAACCGGAATTTTCAACTGTTCAAAACTAGAGTTTGAAGGAGATCGCCATGTCGTTCGAAAGGATGATTTTTAATTGAAATCAACGAATTTTTGCGATAAATGTAGTTTTTACCAGTAGCCTGGTTCGATTTTAGGAATCGAAATCAGGTGGGTGGTTTATAAATAAACTGGAGCCATCGAAATGCAGATAATCCTTTATTTGAGTTTTTCATTTCGGTGTAAGAGAAATATATTAGTAACTGATGAACCAATCAAGCGTGCAAATAATGACATACCAAGCCTTACCAGTCCGAATCTTATCAGTATTTTTTATTTCAGTTTTTGCTGTGATCACTGGCTTTAGTCAACCAAATGAAATGCCTTCGGCCAAACTAGCAGTAGACACTTTATTTTTTAAGGACAAAGAGCGGGCATTAGAAATCTGTGAGCAGTTCCTTCCTGTTAGCCTGGCTGAACAAGATACTTTTCACATCACTTATTTTTTAGATCAGGCCGGAGAACTCAACCGATATCTTGGAAATTTTAACACAGCGGAAAAGCAGCTATTGAAGTGCCTTGATTATAAAACAGGATGGGAAGACCTGAAAGACCTGTCAATAACTTATAACAACCTTGGAAAAGTATATAAGCAGACTGGAAAGTTTGAATTGGCCTTTGATAATTTCATGCAGGCATATCAACTCATGGAAGAGCTCGATAATCCATTTGGTAAAGGCTACTATCTCAATAACCTCGGAACCCTTTTCGATGATCAGCATGATTATGCAAAAGCGATTGAATACTACAACAGGTCTTTTGAAATGAAGAAGATCACCAAAGACAGTACAGGCATGGCTGCTACTTCATACAATGTTGGCATTCTCTATTACAACCTTGGCCGATATGAGCAGGCACTCGGTTACTTCCAGACATCTTATGAATCTGTTTCGTACACTAAATCGGTGAGAAGAAAAGTACTTTCGCTGACTAATATGGCCGCTACCTTGTTGGAACTGGGTAGAACTGATGAGTCCCGGGCAAAACTGGATGAGGCTGCCAGGTATATAAGCGAGGTAAAAACTCCTACGGTAGTTTTAGATTTCCTCAGTGCCAGAACCAGACTTTTCATGATGACCAATCAACTCGATTCTGCTGAAGTCTATAATCAGCAAGCATATGAAAAAGCTATTTCACTAGAGCTTCCCATTAAGATTCAAAGAGTAATTGCCAATAAATCAGAGATATTTGAAAGGCGTGGCGAAATCGATTCTGCTTTTTACTATTTGAAAGCAGTTAACACCTATTACGACACCATCGTTACCACAGCAAGCGTGCAGGCAATTGCAGAGCTGGAAGGCAAGTACAAATTTGAACGAAATAGCAGACTGCTAAAGGAAAAAGAGCTGGAAGTTTTGTATACCGAAAGTGCGTTGCAGGATAAGCAACTTCAATTGTCCTACGTGGTGATCGCGCTAATTTTGGTGATCGGCATTGCGGTTGCGGGATTTTTGAAATCTCGAGCCAACAAGAGAAATGCAGAACTTTTAAAGGGGCAGAAAATGCTGATCGAACATCAGAACGGACAATTGAATAACATCAACCAAAACCTTTCTGATGAGCTGGCGCTGATGAAAATGAGTGTCAATGAAAAGGAAGAAATTTTAGATAAAGTATTTACCAAATCCGACGAAGGAAAGCTGTCACCGGAAATTATCAGCTTGTCTAAAAGAGAAAGAGAGGTGCTGGCTCACCTGGCCCTGGGACTTTCTGATGCCCAATTAGCTGATAAGCTGTTTCTTTCAAAATCCACTGTCAAAACACATTTGAGAAGGATTTACTCCAAGCTACTCGTGAAAAACAGAGCCGGGGCTGTTGCTATCGCCCATAAATATGAAATCATAGGAACAGTCGGTGTTTAAGAGCCTTAATTGCTGTATTTTTTCAAGGTCAGCATTACTGATTTCCATGTATTAAACAGGCACTACTTCAAAAACCTGTAAGATTTTGAAACATTTATTCGACAATTACGAAAAATATATTAAATTCGCTTTTGTCGAATAAATTACAGAGCTATGAAAGGTACGCATCTAGGAGAATTGGAAGAGATTGTATTGCTGATTGTTGCCAGTTTGTATGACAATGCTTACGGTTTGCTGATCCGCACGGAAATTGAAAAGCAGTGCAACAGGAAAATTACTATTAGTACTGTACATAACGTTTTACAAAGGTTGCAGGAAAAGGGATTTCTCAGTAGTAGACACAGCGAACCAACGAAGGAGAGAGGTGGCAAAAGAAAGCTTTTGTTTACAGTCACTACTGAGGGGCAGGAGGTGTTGGAATATTCAAAGGCTATGAGAGAAAAGCTGTGGAGCAACATTCCGAATATCGCATTTAAGTAGGCAAGATATGACGGATTATCAACCACCTCAATGGATCAACCGGCTGATGTCCCTGCTCACTAATCAACGTTTGTGGGAATGTATTGAAGGAGATCTTTATGAGATGTTTCAGATTGATACAGAGGAGTTAGGACTTAAAAAGGCCAGAAGGAAATATTTTTTTCGTGCTTTATCATTTTTAAGATTTCGAAGGTTAAGAAGCAATAAATACTCACTCCGGAGATTGATTTTCGGAAAAACTCAAAATACAATGGGCTTATTTAAAAATTATCTAAAGGTCTCATGGAGGGATCTCACCAGAAACAAAACTTTTGCAGTTGTCAATCTTGTTGGACTGGTTGCTGGATTTACTGCTTGTCTGCTAATTCTGCAATACGTATTCTACGAGTCGTCATTTGACAAATTTCATGAAGAGGCAGATTTGATCTACCGGGTGGCGAATGACCGATATCAGAACGGCGATCTGGTTCAGCACGGAACGATTACATATCCTGCCGTAGGGCCTGCTTTGCAGCGGGATTTTCCCGAAGTGACAGGTTACACCAGGATGACAACCGGAGGCCGTACTTATATGAGAAGGGGAGATGAGTTAATTATGGTAACTTCTTTTCTATATGCTGATGAGTTTTTTCTGGACATGTTCAATTTTCCAATGAAGCATGGAGATGCTGCTACTGCCCTGAAAGAACCTTTTTCGATAGTTTTAACAGAAAGCGCTGCCAGTCGGTTTTTAAAGCCAGGAGAAGAGATCACTGATTTGATCGGGGAAACACTACAAATTTTCACCAGTGCTCCGCTTTGTAAGGTATCCGGAATTTTAGAGGATGTACCCGCCAATTCTCACCTGGAGTTTGATTTGCTCATTTCTTATGAATCTATGGTGTCTATGTCGGGAGGCGCTGCAGATCAGAGTTGGACCTGGTCCGATTTTTATCACTACATCAAATTACAGCCAGGATCGGATCCTGCAATGCTTGAGGCTAAATTTGATGAATTCAGTGTGAAGTATTTTAAAAACGGAGAGGTTTCCGGAGGCGTAGAGAAGTTTGCTCTTCAGCCATTGACAGATGCCCATTTATATTCTGATTACGAATATGAGTTGGGGAATACCAGCAACGGGAAGATCGTTTGGCTAATGCTGATCATCGCGATCTTTATTGTGGTCATCGCATGGGTGAATTTTATTAACCTTTCTACCAGCAGAGCTACCGAAAGAGCCAGGGAAATTGGTGTAAGGAAATCATTGGGAGCTGTAAAGGGTCATTTGTTCTGGCAGTTTCTGGCTGAATCTGTACTTGTAAATGGTATTGCATTGCTAGCAGCTATTGCATTGACAGGGTTGTTGCAGGAGCCGTTTATGCTATTAACAGGGCTGCCTTTGTCTATAACATCTCTGCTAACGACTAAAGTGATTGGAATACCGTTTGTCTTGCTGTTCGTACCGGCTTTTGTCTTATGCCTGGTACTAATCAGTATTTATCCTTCAAAAGTGCTGGCAGGTTTTAAAACCACAGAGGTTGTCAAAGGAAGAGCCGGACTGGAAAGTGACTCTATTTCACTGAGGAAAACACTGGTAGTATTTCAGTTTGTTGCCGCAATGTTGTTAGTGACAGGAACCCTCACAATTTACAGGCAAATTGCCTTTATGCAAGATCAGGACCTAGGCATGAATATGGAAAATAACCTGGTTTTATACGGGCCTGCAATGGCGTCTTTTGACAGTGCTTTTATCGAAAATTTCGGTCAGTTTAAACGTGAGTTAACTGCCACTCCCGGTATTAGTTCTGTTACAGCCAGTAGCAGGGTCTTTGGTCAGCAGACTGGCAGATGGTTTCAAATTAGAAATGTTGCTAAACCAGAGGTGAAAAACCTATCTGCCAATTACATCAATGTAGATCCGGACTTTATCACGCAATTTGATATTGACCTGGTGGCAGGTAGAAATCTAAAGCCTACCGATTATCACAGACAAGGTTCTTTGGTTAATAAATTGATCATTAATCAAAAGGCGGTCGATCATTTTAAATTCGACTCTCCCGAATCGGCGGTAGGACAAAAAATCAATGTATTGAACAGGGATTTTGAAATAGTGGGAGTAGTAGAGAATTATCATCAAAGGTCCTTACATCAACCTTTGGAGCCTATCATTTTTGTGCCGTTTTACAGTACTGATCACTACTTTACAGTGAAAATAGAAGACGCTTTCAAAAAACAGGCGATTGCGACGGTTGGCAATGTCTTTGAAAAGTATTACCCCGGAAACTACCTGGATTATTTTTTCATGGAAGATTTCTATGAAGATCAATATCAGGACGATCAGACGGTAAAATCTATAGCGCAGCTTTTCACCTTTCTGGCCATACTCATTGCATTCCTGGGATTGTATGCACTTGTGATGATCACTATCAACAAAAAGATGAAAGAAATCGCTGTCAGGAAAGTGCTGGGAGCAAAAATCACCGACCTGATCATGATGCTCGGCAAAGACTTTTTTTTACTGGTGTTTATTGCCATCCTGATAGGAGTTCCCATCAGTTATTTTACGCTTAACTCGTGGTTGGAAAACTACGCTTATAACAACGGTGTGGAGATACTTGTATTAATTCTGGCGGCTGTAGGTCTGATTGGAATCAGTGTTTTAACGGTCCTGATTCAGATCAGAAAAATATCGAATAGTAATCCTGTAGACTCATTGAAATATGAATAAAAAATCCAGCGGAGATTGATCAGGAGGTCTGTATGGATTTGGAAAAGGGTAGATGGATTGCCAAACCCCTCTTTCGGAGTAGTGTCTACAAGTGGGGTAAACTTCAGTTTCGGTGATCAGTTCGGGATTCTCCAGTATAATTATTCAACAGTCATCTGTCTTTTTTACTTTCGTTCATTCCTGATAACTCAGAGATCAGATTAATAATGATGAACAAGGTTGTAAGATCATTCATCGGCGTTTTATCAATAGACCGGACAGAAGATCAATAACACTGCGTCCGTTTGTGAAAATTGCATTTCAATTGCTGCATCAAGTACATTCATGCACTTTCTCCAAAATAAAAGGTTATTCATGTTAGCATTGAACAACTTACTCTCCCTTGATGAAAGGGTATATCATTATTTGAGAAAGAATATTAAATTTCTTTGGGATTATCTAAATATTGGATCAATCAGAATTCCAGAGAAGGAATGCCTCGTTTCTCGCTCTCAAACTCACAATATCGAAATGCAGAGATAAACTAAGAAATCGTAAAGCATTGATTATTAAACTACTTTAATGTTTCAAATCGTTTTTAGTTGTTGTCAGATGTAATCGAACAATTCTTCTCCTCATAAACATTGCTTGATCCTAAATCTTCAACCTGGTTCCTAACCCGGAGAGCGTTCATAAATAAAAAAATCCTGACGAGATTAACCAGTCAGGATAGTGAGTGAGTAGATATGAAAAGAGTTTATGAGTTTCAATAAAAATCCTCTTTCGGTAGTTACTCCGAAAGAGGAGTTGT
>JBCBHL010000118.1:0-19148 GCA_038525605.1 Bacteroidota bacterium | reverse complement strand
CCTTTAAGAGTTGCCTTGAGAGGAGCGAGTGGTGGGCAATCTCAACAGGCTCATCAAATATTTCAGGCTGCAAAAGAAGCGTTTTCAAATTACCTGAGCCTGATATCCGATAAAGAGTTAACGGTGATGACGATCCTGGAAAGACCTGCTGATTTTCCCTATTTACTTTCTGTTATCAATCATTTTACCAAACTGGAGCGCGTTTTAAAGAACTTCTTCTTTCAGCACTATGTCCTTTCATCCGGCATCATCGGGTCACAGTCTTTTGGTTCTATTGGTTACGACCTGGTCTCTCTGGTTGATAAATTTGTTGAGCCAATATTTAAAGAGATTGATCAGGCAAAATATGACCTGACATTGAAAACAAATTTTGCCTATGGTGATATCTCAGGTTCTTTAATTGCCCGTAAGGAGGGTGACTATTCACTTGAAGGCAACATCAGTAAAGCGGACAGTAATTTGACGGAAACAACTATCGGCAACTATTTTGAGGCTATCAGTAAACTCGATATGGACTTATGGTTGAGCCAGTTTAATGAAAACGGATACATAGAAGATCCTGTTGGTAGCCGACCTTACCTGGGTCATCAGCAATTGAAAATATTTTTTAAGGGGGTAGTCCGGTTTTTTACCAAACTGAATATGACGATAGAGTCAATCATTGATGATGGTATGTACACAAGCGTTCGATGGAAGGCAAAGGCCACTACTTATCATGAAAAACAGCTACAGTTTGAGGGAGAAGAAGTATTTGGATTCTGTGAAAATGGAAAGATTCTCACAGCAACTGTACATTGGAATCCTGCGGTTATATCAGAACAGCTGTAATCAGCAGAAAAAGTGTGTTTATCAAACCTGCATTCAAAATAGTAAGTTAACAAAAACGAGTTGGCTATTCATATTATGAGCTGTTGTTGAGACTGGTATATTGTCAAACTATTTGGTTGCAGTTCAACAATTTGGTAATGTACACCTGGGCTAATTATTCACCTGAGGCCGTTAAGTGAGATCTATTTGGTGTAGAAACCAATCAAAAAGCAATTAGTGTGAAATTTGAGCTAAAAAACAGCAAATAAAGTTTACATAGGTTTAATAAATACATTGAGTTGTGCTACTATTATTAACTTAAGCATCAAGCGAGAATAAAAATCGGTTAAAATCTGAGTGGTAACTATGTAGGGTATAACAAAACTCTATTACATAATACTCATGAAGAATATCTTGAAATTCGGCTTGATTGTGGCTGTAATTATCTTTTCCACAATAGCCTGTAATGATGAATCAGATGCGCCGGAACCAATCGATTCCTTCTCGGCAATTTCTGGTACAGAATCTTACGCTGTACCGGTCAACACAACTGTAACGGTGACTGTAGACGTTAGAGCAAGAGGGTTGACTGCTCTTACTGCCAATGGAGATGCGATTTCCTTTACCGATGAACTGGAACAAACTGTTACTTATGATTTTGCCATTCCACAAACTGCCACTGTAGGACAGGAATTTACTGTAAAATTTGTTGCTACAACAGCAGATCAAACTGATGAATTCGATGTAACTGTGAAAGCTGGTGGACAAACGTCAGGAGTGCCTGTGTTTTTGCAGTTGGCACCTGAGTTCGGCGATGTGAAAATCACCAACCTTTTGACATCTCAGGATGTGTTAAATGCTTCTCCAAACTTTGTTTATGGTTCAATGGCTGATGGTGCAGGCTTACTTGCCAACACTGATGGTTCATTTACCCTAATCAACAACATAGAAGCAGATTTCTCAGTAGCGAGAATCTTATTGGATGAGGATTTGAAGCCTTTTTCCGGAGAATATATCCTGAATTCAATGGCCACTGGTGGCACGGCTCAGTGCTCCGGATCTTTGATTTCGATGGAAGAGCATGGTTTTGGCCCCTTATATCTTTCAGGTGGAGAATGGACAAGAACTCCTGATACTTATGCGCCCGGTGTTTACAGATTGGACCCATATGGTTCAATCGCCAATGCATCAACTCCCGATAGAATCACTGCTATGGGAGAATGGATTACTGAAAACGCTGTTGCTATTGGACAGAATGCTTACTCCGATAAAACAGTTGTGTTTATTGGTGATGATAATTCTGATAATAGCGTACCGCAAGGTCAGCTGGGAATGTATGTTGGTAACAAAGGTGATCTGGACGGAGGTAAACTTTATGGTCTTAAAGTCTCTTCTCTGGGTGTTGACTGGGAAGTTGATATGGAAGAAGGAACAGAATACACTGCTGAGTTCGTAGAACTTGCTGAAAGAGATCTGAGCCCTCTAAATACAGAATGTCTTGACAAAGGTGTGATGGGATTCTCAAGACTTGAAGACATAGACTGGAGAAGAGGTTCTGCAGCTAATGAAAGGGAAATATACTTTGCCGTAACTGGTAGAGAAAGAGAGGCATTGGCAGGTAGAGGAACCTTTGCCGGAAGAATCTACAGAGTAGTACTAAATGAGAACGATCCTACAGGTACTGCTAAGATCACCTGTATCCTTGATGGTGATAAAGTTGGAGGAATTGCTGAAGGATTTCATAGCCCTGACAACATCCTTGTTACTGAAAACTATGCTTACATTCAGGAAGATCCCAATGGCATCACAGGAAAGACAGGATTTGCCAAATTGTACCAGTACAATCTGAACACCGGCGAACTGAAAACAGTTCTGGAATGTGATCAAACTGCGGCAGCTGCTGCCGGATTCGGTCCTGATAGCAGAACATGGGAACTAACAGGAATGATCGATGTATCAGATGTTACCGGAAGGGATAATACTTTCATTCTAATTACTCAAAATCACGGTTGGGAACCAGCAGACGGAAGTGCATTCACTGACCCAACTGCAGTTTCTGATGTTGCTAATTCAAGAAAAGAAGGTAGTATGCTGTTCCTTGTTGAAGGACTAGGGAGATAAAATATAATGATGAGATTAATCAATACTTACAGGGCTTATCTTTTGATAAGCCTTGTTTTCTTATTTCAGTGTACGTCAAAAGAGACACAGCAAGATCAAAATCCATTTTCCTCTCTCAGGGAAAACTATATGGGAAAGCTTTCCGGGATTGAAAAATGTATGGATCAACTGATTGAGGGTAATGCCTATCGCTCAAATCTTTCTACAGCGCGTCAGCTATTCAAAGAGGTAGAAGTGGTGATGGCTTTTACTGAAGCCAGTGACTACAAAAGCTTGAATAAACCTAATATTCTGATAGTCAAAGAAGAAGATCAGACAGATATCAAAATTGCTGATCCGTTGAGTTTCCAGGTGTTGGAGGAGGAAATTTATGCCGAGAACCCTGATTCTGCAGTTGTAAAAAACAGTGCCGAATTTATCAAAGGCAGAATGCAATTCTTAATGAGAAACACCAGTTTTTCTCACTACAAGAATTATCACTTTCTCTGGATGATCAGAAAGGGTATTATCAGAGTGGCTACAACAGGAATAACAGGTTTTGATTCTCCTGTGCTGGCCAACTCTCTCAATGAAGCGAAACTTGTTTATAAGAGCATCGATGAGATGATATCGCTATTCTCAGCAAACTTTAAAGATGATGACCTGCTGCAGCAATGGCGGTCTGAAATACAAGCTACCATCAAAGACCTTGATGGAGATTTTGATACGTTCGATAGGTTTGCATTTATAAAAAATCATACTAACAAACAAATCAACCTGTGGAATCTGACTGTGGAAGATTGGCAGGTTGAATTTCCACTGACGCTTTCTTTAAACAATCATTTTGCTTCGCTGTTTTCGGCTGAAGCTTTCAACCCCGTTCACTTTTCCGACAGGCGGGCAGATGTAGGCAATCAGGCTAAGATTGTTCTGGGTCGAAAACTCTTCAATGACCAAAGTCTGTCAAAGGATGGTAAAATGAGCTGTGCGACTTGTCATGACAAGGCAAAGGCCTTTACTGATGGATTAAAGCTGTCTAAAGGCCAGCTAAGAAATAGTCCTACGCTTACGTATGCGGGATTGCAAAAAGCTTTTTTCTACGATAACCGTGCTGGAAGTCTTGAAGGTCAGATTGTTTCTGTGATCAACAGTGAGACGGAGTTTCATACTTCTGTGGAAGAGATTACTGGGAAAGTAGGAAGCAATGTGGAATACAGTACAGCCTTTGATTCACTTTATAAAGATGGCGTTACTGATCATAACATCAGGAATGCAATGGCGAATTACATCAGATCCCTGGCGCCTTTCAACTCAAAATTCGACAGGAATATCAGAGGAGAAGAGGAGACACTCACCAGTTTGGAAGTGCAGGGCTTCAACATCTTTATGGGAAAAGGCTCTTGTGCTACCTGCCATTTTCCACCTGTTTTTAATGGAACAGTTCCACCAGAGTTTGCTGATACTGAGATGGAACTCATCGGCACACCTGAAACAGCTGCTAACAAAGAAGTTGATGATGACGCAGGTAGATTCAATATATTCAAAACGAAAGAAAGAAAGTTCTTTTTCAAAACACCAACAGTTAGAAATGTTTCACTAACGGCCCCCTACATGCACAACGGTGTGTATGAATCACTCGACCAGGTCATGGACTTTTACAACAACGGTGGAGGTGCTGGTATGGGATTTAACGTGCCGTTGCAGACACTGCCTTTTGATTCTCTGGGTTTAACCAATGATGAGCAAAAGGCTGTTATTGCCTTTATGGAAACCTTAACCGATCAGAGCGACTAAACGCTGCATGAGTATTAATCAAAAAGTATATAGTCTGTCATTATTGACATTTTGGATCATATCTGTGGGATTAATAGCTGATCTAATACTGATTGGTCATTATCAAACTATTTGGCAGACTGTACCACTTTTGATGCAATTCTTAGCGGTATTTGCGGTTTTGGTTTATCATAACAACCCAATCAGTCGTTTAGAAAAAATCATTAATAGCCTGGTAGTTTTACTGATTCTTTCCGGCGTGGCAGGAGTTGGGTTTCATCTTCACAATAACTGGCAATTTGAAGTTGAACTGCATCCTGGTCAGTCTGTAACTGAGTTAATCCAAAATGTGACAACAGGTGCTGTACCCATCATGACTCCCGGTGCAATGATCGTATCGGGATTGGCTGTCAGATTAATTATCATATCAAAATCTTAAATCAAATGAAAACGAAGATATATGCATGCATCATAGCAGTACTCTTTTTTTATACCAGCTGTGATCAAGGAAAACAAAACCAGAGCGAGGGCGAATCAGCTGGCAAAGCGCCAACTGAAAATACAAATGAGTTAAACAAACCTTTGAATCCTAACATAGCATCAGCTGATGAGTTGAAAAAATACCTTAGTACTGAACTGGTTCGATCAATTGTACAGAAGAGACCTTTCACCACCACATCAGAATACATAGATCTGTTAAAATTGCAATTGAATGATCAGGAATTGGAGAAGGTATTTCATTATGTATTTCTGCCGATTAATCTGAATACTGCTGATAAGCGTGAAATATTATCAGTTCCCGGAGTAAAAGATGGCGCATGAATTTGAAGAATACAGACCTTATCAATCCATTGAACAGTTCAGAAGGGAAATCGGTAAATATGTGAGCGAAGAACAGGTAGCGACTTACGAAAAGTATGTATTCGTGCCAGTTGATTTGAATAAAGCCAGTAAAGAAGCGATACTGGCTATCCCTGGAGTAGGAAAGAAAATGGCTCATGAATTTGAAGAATACAGGCCCTACACCAATATGGAAGAGTTCCGCAGAGAAATCGGCAAGTATGTTGACGAAAATGAACTCAGACGCCTGGAAAGATATGTAGCACTTTAATCCATCCCAATCCTAATTGAAGGTACTGTGAAATTGAGTAGCGGTACCATTTTTCATCTTCAGTGTAGTAAAACTAGATGTCTATCGCTTGTCCAAACTGAAGCAAATAACCATTGTTGTCAAATATCCCAAATTCCCACATCCCGTATGAAAACTTTTCCAGCGGATAGCAAACGTTGACAAGATCCTTCACGAGCTCCCATTCGGAAACCACATTGTTGGTGTAGAGGTAGATGCTACCAGTAAAATGAGGTTTTTCAAATCGCAGATGATCATTTGGTAATCCCAGCATGATAACGGCTTCTCCCTTTCTCATTTTTGCCCAGCCCTCTTTCAAATCCAACGCATCACACTCAAATAATAAAATATGTGAATAAAACTCAACGGTTTCTTCAAGCTGCTCTGTCCATAAGATAGGTGATACTTTTTTAAGCATAATTGTTAACAATCCATTAGCAATAACCTATTTTTTGATCAACACTCAAGTTACATCACATTCGGCGATTCACAACGTATAGTACAAATTACTTTTTAGGCTGAAAAGCCTGCTTGTTACTTTTTGTTTACCTGCCTTAGCGTGATGTTTACTTTTTTCTATCCTTTAAAAGTCATATTTCGTGTTGTGAAAGTTCAATTTTGAGGAGCTAACAAAATAACACAATAATGAAAAGCAAGAAAATGTTTACGCTACTGAGTTTAGCAATACTGTTAAGCTTTCAGGTAATGGGACAACCCACAAAATCTGATTTCTCCAGGTCGAAAAATCAGGTTCTGCTCAAGAGGCAGCAAATTACTAAATCGAAAGTCGACCGAAGACTTTTACAAATGGCAGACGATAAGTCGACTGAAAACCTCAACAGAGGAATTGCCAAAAAACTTGATTACTTCAACCCGCTTTCCAACAATGGGAAGGTGAAAATAAAAGTAATCCTTGATCAAAACTTTTCCGAAAGTCTCGGCAATGAATTAAACAAATCAGGTTTTGAAAAAAGTGCTGCCGGAGGAAGAGTGATCGTTGGAGCGATTCCAATCAAAAATTTGAAGCTATTGGAAAGCATCGATGGAATCCATAAAGTAAAACCAGTTATTGATAGGGGAGCAACACTTGATGTTGGCGTGGTAGACGCGGAAGGTGACAGTGCCATGTTTACCAACGTATTGAAGGAGCAGTCTTTGACAAATGGATCAGGTGTCAAAATTGGTGTTATTTCGAACTCATTCAATAACCTGAATGGTCAGCAGGCATCAGTAATTGCCGGTGACTTACCTGGTCCGGGAAACCCCAATGGCTTCACTACACCAATTGATATCATCAATGATTTTCCATCGTTCGGTGGACTAACAGATGAGGGTAGGGGAATGGCTGAATTAATTCATGATGTAGCGCCAGGTGCAGAAATTGCTTTCAATAACCTGGAAACTGTTTCAGATGCCAATTTTGCGCAAGCCATAGATCAGCTGGTAGCAGCTGGATGCGATATCATCGTTGACGACCTCACAGTTTTCGTTTTGCCATTTTTCCAGGATGGATTAACTTCAAGAGCAATCGATGCAGCTACTACCAGCGGTGTGGCTTATTTCTCATCAGCGGGTAACACTGGAAGAACAGGTGTTTATGAGAGTATCGGATATAATACCACTGACATTGGTGTTGGAATCCCTGTCTTCGACTTTGACCCTGACCCAAATAATGAAAACGGATTTCTTAGTTTTGAGATAACTGCTCAAAGTTCTATAAACCTTACACTCCAGTGGGATGAACCATGGTTTTCACTCTGCGACAATTGTGGAGGTGCTCAAAATGAATTGGATTTCGCATTCTACTTAAACGGTCAGTTCGTAGATCTTCTGCCCGCGGATGCCATTGGTGGAGATGCTATCAACCGACTGACAGCTAGCTTTTCGGGATTAAACGCAGGAGATACAGCGGTTTTTTCTGTGGTGATTACACAGTTAGTTGCAAACCAGACGACTCCTGGCAGGCTTAAACTAAGAAATGCTTCTCAAAATGCAAGGATATTGAGTAATATTCCTTTCAACTTGTCTCCAACAAGTTTAGGACATAAAACTGCAGAAGGTTGTATAGCTGTTGGTGCTGCAAACTTCTTAAATACCCCTGCATTTTCAACCTTGCCTACAGCTGTAGTCGGTTTTGATGGAGCATCATTTGGAGCCACCCGTACTTCTGTCGGCGGAGCGCCAATCCTATTCGATAACCAGGGGCAAAGAATTCCGGAGGTTGTCAGAGAGGTTCCTGCTTTCGTAGGTCCGGACGGGAGTCAAACTTCCTTTTTTGGAAGAGTATTTTCCGATTCACCATTTCCCAGGTTTTCTGGTACCTCAGCTTCTGCGCCAACGGTAGCAGCAGCAGCGGCTTTACTGTTACAGGCGTCAGGAAAAACGTATTCTCCGGCACAGATAAGAGATGTGTTAGAGCAAACATCGTTGGATATGGATGATCCTTATAACAATGGTTTACAAATTAGCCCTAACGATCCGCTTTTTGCAACAGGTTATGACTTTACGACTGGATTCGGTTTTGTAAGACCGCTTGATGCGTTCAATATCGTGATCAACGATGTAGGCTCTGAGGTAATCGAACTCGATGAAGTTTGTTCGGAAAACCCATCATCAGAGAGAAGATGGAAGTTCACGAACCCTAACGGATTTGCACTTGAAGTAGATATTAACAGCAGTAGAAATATCAGACTGCCAGGAGAAACAAGCTTTGGATCGTCAAGCAGAACATATAATGTCCCTCCAGGTGAATCATTTATTTCTACTGACCTTTCAAGTTTCTCAACATCGACATTCCTGTCAGTTACCTATCGACCTGTTGGTAGTTTCGGAATTGGTAGAATCTCCAGAAGTGTGAGAGGAAGCGTCAATGGATGTAGCCAGTATGCAAGACAAGGTATTACAAACAATAACTTCACATCTTCAAAACAAGCCAATATCGTTTATCCAAACCCTTCAAATGATGGAAAATTCTTCATCAATATTTTTAGTGAGTTGAACGAAGATGAAGCACTTTTTAGAGTTTTTGACATCAGTGGCAGAGAAATGAAGGGGACATTTGTGAAACCGCTTAGCAATGGCAACAATCAAATAGAAATTGATTTGACCAGTTACGCGAAAGGTATGTATTTGTTAAAAATAAATGCCCATCAGCTTAGTGAATCTCAAAGGTTATTAATTGAATAATCATGCTTGTTGATTGACCTACCCTTCAAAATTGCATTTAATCAACTGAGTAATTCAGGTTTTGATTGAAAATGAATGCGATGGAGAGGGGTAAGGTCTCTCATCAGTTTATCATTTGAGATTCAGAATAGTGCCTTTTTCAAAATCTGTAGCAGTGATTTTTTTACCGTTAATTTGATCTGTGTCCCAGTCCTGGGCAATGAGCCACTTGCCATTAACTTTCCTTAAGGTTACACTAAACCTGCCGAAATATTCATTTGATTTTCCATCAATAGTACTGATAATTCTAAAATAGCCTACTTCATAACCATTGTCGCCCGTGTAAATTCTATGTTCGATCCAAAAATCAATTTTTCTTTCCGGAGCGTCTGTTCTGGCATAGTTTCCGGAAACGCGATCCTTGTATTGCTTACCTACTCTGATGCCATTTGGAGTAATTCTCATCACATCATCAGTGTGTAAGGAATTGAATAAAGTAGCATTTCTGGTTTCGAAAGCAGTTTTGAAATTCTGCCATAACTGTTGGTTCACTTCCTTTTCGATTGCTGCATTGAACTCATTAGTAACCTGACCATTTGTCATAAATGAAACAAACGTCAGAACGTAGAAAAACATAGATGCTTTCATAAAATCAGGGGTTAAAAAAGCAAAATAGCCTGAAAATTCAACTTTCAGGCTACCTTTTATCAAGTATTGCTATAAGCTTAGATGAAATCGGGAATTTGATTATAGAGTTTGTTTCGCATAGCTCTGGTATCTTCCAATACCTTCCTGCCTGTACTCGTCATTGTAAAGATTCTTTTCCTTCTGCCACCCCTGGTAGCAGTAGCACCTCCCAACTCCGATGATAACAACCCTTTGTTTTCCAGCCTGTCAAGCGTCGTGTGAATAGCACTGATGTTCACCTTTCTTTCAGTTTGAGAGGAAATTTCTTCCATTACATTTACGCCATATGCTTCTGTTTGCAGGATAGCAACGACTATTAGCACCAATTCTTCCAACTCTCCTATAGAATACTTTCCCATATCAATAATTTTATTCGTCTTTTAATAAAGTTGCCGGGTTTACATTACCGGATTTAAATACCTGAAGCGCGATGGTGAGCAAAGCTATAAAAGTGACAAAGATCACCGGAATGAGGAAATACAAAGGATTGAGCCCCATTCTATAAGCAAAATTGCTCAGCCAGTCATCTGCCAGCCAATAAGCTGATGCAACCGCAAGGACTGCACCCAATGCGATGTAAAGAAGAAACGACTTTACAAATATTCCGATAATCTGATAGATACTTGCTCCAAGTACTTTTCTCATCGCAATTTCTTTCAACCTTTGCTGCAGCATAAATGCTGATAAAGCAAACAACCCCAGACAAGCGATAAAGATGGCAAGCACTGAGAATGTGGTAAAGATCTTCCCGAAATTCCTTTCCGAATCGTAAAGACTATCAAATTCCTTGTCGAGAAACGAATAGGTAAGCACTTCATCAGTTGTAAAGAGGTTCCAGTTATTGGCTAATTCGCTAATAACCTCCTGATAATTACCGGAGACATTCATGAACATAAACATACCGCCACCTACACCGTTTTCAGGAAATTCCATGTATCTGAAAAGAAGCGGTCTGATATCGGCCCGAAAAGAAGAAAGGTGAAAGTCTTTCATAACCCCTCCAATTCTATACACTTCCGTATCGTCCCTTTTCAGGGTTTTACCAATCGCTTCTTCCAGCTGCCAGTCAAACCTTTTGAGCAGCGCCTCATTGACAATGACACTGGCCGTATCGGACACCCTCCCGGTAAAGAAATCTCCTGCTACGATTTCTATTCCTAAAACCTCTTGATGTTCCCGTGTGACGAAGAGGTGATCAGGGTTGAGCTCACGGTGTCCATTGTCATCATTGTAATAAGTCCAGTTGGGTACCCAGGTAGATGGCATGCCATTCGATAAACTAACTGAATTAACTTCAGAAAGCCCTACCATTTTATCTCGCAATACGCTGATGTTTTTGCCCGTTTTACCAGCATTATTAAGAATGAGAATTTGTGATGTATTGATACCAACAGATTTGTTACTCATGAAATAAACCTGACCAAATACCACAACCGTACAGATAATCAATAGTATAGAAATCGCAAACTGAAAAGTAACAAGACCTTTTCGGAGAAATGAGTTGCCAGAAACCTTGAAAATTCCTTTAAGAGCTGTGATTGGTTTGATGGCTGCCAGGTAAAATGCCGGATATAACCCAGCCATGAAACCAGTGATAATTCCCAGAGACAACAGTAGCAATAAGTTAATTGGTGCAACTACATCTGATATGGTAAAGTTCTTTCCAGACATTTCATTGAAATGTGATAGCAGTGATAAGACCAGTATCAGGGAGATGATGACTGCCAATAAGCTGATTAGAACTGATTCCGTTAAAAACTGTATGGTTAACTGCTTCCGCATCGAACCCAGGACTTTTCTAACACCCACTTCTCTAGATCTGGTACCCGATCGGGCTGTGGATAGGTTCATGAAATTGATACAGGCAATCAGCAAGACGAATATTGCAATAATTGAGAAAGTGTAGATGTTCTCAATATTGGCAGGAGTCGTAATATTCATCCATTTATGATTCAAATGAATATCGGCAATTGGAAAAAGCAGGAATGCATATTTTCTGCTGTTTTTATCAGCGAGAAATTCATCGTAATTATCATGCCCGGAAAATTCCAATATCTCTTCTGCCATGTGTTTCCTGACAAATGTTTTGAATTTTTCTTCCAGTGCGGAAACGTCACCCCCTTCTCTTAATTTGATGTAAGTGTAAAAATTATTGCCCGTCCAGTATTTATTAGCGGCTAACCTTGTGCCAACCAGTGGGATTAAGAAGTTAAACTCAATGTGAGAATTACCTGGAAAATCTTCGGTAATACCCGTCACAACTCTGTTGACGCCATCAATTTTGATGACTTTTCCCATGATATCTTCCAGATTGAAAAACTTCCGTACGACAGATTTTGTAAGAACGACTGAGTTGGGTTGTGAAAGGGCAGTGGCAGGGTTTCCATCAATTAAATCCCATTCGAAAAGTTTGAAGAAGGAAGAATCTGCGTAGAGGCCCTTATCAAGAGCAAAGGTGTTGTCTTTGTATTTAAAAGTCACTTCCCTGTATCTGGTGATTCTTAAAACATCTTCAATTTCAGGAAACTCTTCTTTTGCTGTGTAAGCAAAAGGACCGGGAGTGGCACCCCATCCATTGAGCGACAATCTCATGATTCTGTGATGATTGTTGAAAAACTGATCATAACTCAGTTCATGTTTGATAAATAACACAATCAGGAAGCAGCAACTAATGCCGATAGCCAGTCCGGCGATGTTGATTCCCGCAAAAAATTTGTGTCTTAGCAGATTTCTGCCGGCGATTTTAAAATAGTTTTTGATCATTGCAAGTGAGTTTAAGTACCTTATATCATCTAATCCCTTGATATACCTAAGCCTTAAAAACCTGACAACATCCCACATAAACCTGAAGGTTGCCATGCTTTTGCCTCGCGACGCTGTTCTAATTTCATACAGCTCCATTAGGTCACCTTCAATAACTTCAATCTTTGATGGTTTAATAAAAAACCGCAGAAAAAATAAGGACCAGTTAAAAAGCTTATCGTACATTAGAGATTATTATATTTACAATTATAAAAGAAATATTTGATTTACAAAAGTGAAATTAATAATATGACATGTCTTAAATAAAAAATCCCTCCGCTGAAACAGGGGAGGGATTAACGTGTCCTAACAAAATACTCACTCAAATCAAAAATAGCTATCAGCTAAATTTGTTTCTTTGTCTGACGGTCGCTAAGCTCTGTCAAACCTGACCTGATGAAAATTCCGATTTATGAAATTTTCGCGGTCCTCATATCAATCTGGTTTTTTCTGATAGTTCGAAATATCCAGTTCAATTTCTTTAAGATCGAATGCTTCTTTTACGGCATTATAATCTGAATAGTCTATTCTTCCGTCAAAGTTTCCGGGTACTACCACTACTCTCGCGATCCAGTTTTCCAGATAGGAGGGCCCGAGAAAGTCGAGGTTGAACTCTGCGTCGAGAAATACGGATGCATCAAACCGAGTAAAATCGAAGTTGTATTGTAACAAACCATCCGGTGTAAATACATTCTGTGGTAGCAGTCTCCATATTTCATTATTATTGTCATCTACTTCCCATAAAAAGTATACCAATGCAACATCAGATTCCAACATTTGGAAATTGTCCGGCAATGCCAGAATTTCTCTGTAATTGGTTCTGTTAAAAGTAAACTCATATTCGAATACAAATGCGGGTTGACCATCTAATCCATCCAAACCATCTCTTCCGTCAAAACCACGTGGACCAGGAGGGCCTTCACTTTCAACATAACAACTTTGTATCAGTATGGGTAGAAATATCAAAATGCTGAGTAATAACCTTTTCATAGTCTTAGTATTTAATTGAGTTTTATTTGATTAGTCTGTTACAATTGGCGTGCCAGTTTTTTAGAAACTAACTAATATATCTTTCTTATTATTTGCTTTTTAGAAAGCTTGAACAAAGTGTATGTGTTTGATATTCAGTTGCTTAAACATGGTTTCTTTTAATTGAAAAAATATGTAAATAATGGTAGTAGAAGAGATGAAGTTTATCTTGTTCCTTAAGGCAGATCGACTCTGTTGCACAGTTGCAAAAAATAATTGAAGCTGATTGTAATAAAACCACTACTGTCAATTACTAACACATTGATATGCGTCAAAAGACGTGTGGGATAATTAAATAAAGCGAACAATCTTTTAATACTTTATGAAACTAGCAATCTCCAATTTATCGAAAACCTATAAAAACGGCGTCAAAGCCATTGATGGTGTATCAATAGAGATAGAAACCGGAATGTTTGGCCTTTTGGGACCCAACGGAGCTGGTAAATCTTCACTGATGAGAACCATCGCCACGTTACAATCGCCCGATGAAGGTCAGATTCATTTCAACGATCAGAATATTCACGAGAATCAAATGGAATTCCGAAAAAGACTGGGCTATCTGCCACAGGCTTTTGGTGTGTACAATAAAATGTCTGCGGAAGATCTATTGGACTACTTTGCTATTTTAAAAGGGGTTTCAAATGCCAAAGAAAGAAAAGAGATTGTTATGAAATCTCTCGAAGTTACCAACCTGATTGAAGCTCGAAAAAAGCATGTAGCCAAGTATTCCGGTGGTATGAAACAAAGGTTTGGTATTGCTCAACTCCTTTTGAATGATCCTAAACTCATTATTGTAGATGAACCTACTGCAGGCCTTGATCCCACAGAGCGTCAGAGGTTTCTGAATGTTTTGAGAGAAATCGGGACCGATAATATTGTGATATTCTCAACCCATATCGTGGATGATGTGAAAGAATTGTGTACTGATATGGCTATTCTCAATGGTGGCAGGATATTAAGTCACCAAACACCTACAAATGCAGTTGAGAGCTTGCAGGGTAAAATGTGGAGAAAAATCATCGAAAGAGATCAGTTAGAAACCGAAGAGAAGAAGTATCAGGTAATATCTTCCAGCTTCAATCAGGATAATACGGTCAACATCAGGGTTCATGGTGATCAAAAGCCAGGGGAAGATTTTGAGCTTGTCGAAGCTAACCTGGAAGATGTTTATTTCACTACCCTCAGAAGCAGTGTTCCTGCCTGATCACATAAAAAAAGACTGATATGTTTTTAAAGATTTTCACATTTGAAATTAAATACTGGTTCAGAAATCCGCTTTTTTATGTTTACTCAGGCATTTTTCTGATCGTAGCGATATTCAGCATGGCCGTTAGTACCGGCTTGCTGGACGGAGCGGTAGCGACTACCAGTTCAATTACCGTTAAAAATTCTGCCTATGCTCTGAACGAGTTTATTCAGGGCTTCACGCTGTTGGCTTTTTTCCTGATACCGTCTATTATTGGTAGCACCATCAACAAAGATTACAGTACGGATACCAGTAATGTACTTTATTCATACCCTTTTACAAAGACAGATTATCTACTAGGTAAATTCCTCAGTAGCTTATTGATTAGTATCATCGTATTGTCTTTTATTGGGATAGGGGCGATGATCGGAGGTTATTTGCCGGGAACCAATCCGGATTTGATGGGTGAATTTAAGTTGATGAATTATGTACAGCCCTATCTCTACTACATGATTCCCAACCTGATATTCTATGGCTCTATCATATTTGCTGTGGTAACATTTTCCAGAAATGTTGCATCAGGTTACATCGCAATGATTGTTTTATTGTTTGCTCAGGGGATTGCGGGAGCTTTGACCAGTGACCTTGATAACAAAGAACTGGGCACTTTTCTCGATCCATTCGGTGGATCAGCAAATCAGTATTACACGCAGTACTGGACGGCATTTGAACAAAACGAGCTGCCATTGCCATTTGAGGAATATGTCATCTATAACAGGTTGCTTTGGGCGGGGATAGGAGTTGCGCTGTTTCTCTTGGTATTTGTGAAGTTTAGCTTTTCATTCAATGGTATTTCTTTCAGTTTCCGTAAAACAAAAGGAGCCCGACTGATGAAAAATAACTTTGGCAGTATGGTGAGAATAGACTTGCCGAAAGTGAGCTTTAACTACAGCTTTGTGCAGAACCTTAAAAATGCGTGGAAGCTATCTAACATTGATTTTCTATTTATTGTAAAAAGCTGGCCTTTTATCATCATTACGCTTGTCGGATTGTTCTTTCTTACCGTTACCCTGGCAGTTAGTCGAGAGGTTTTTGGTACTTCCACCTATCCGGTAACCTGGCAGATGCTGGAAATTGCAGGTAATGTCTTTACCAGGATTTCAATTTTACCGATCGTATATTTATATGCGGGAATGCTGATGCAAAGGAGTCGGACCGCCAAGATTAACCAACTGGTAGACATTACGCCAACCCCTAACTGGACTTTTTTGCTTTCAAAGTTTATCGCTTTGATCAAATTGGTAGTAGTATTACTGAGTTTGGTGGTGATTAGTGGTGTTGTGATACAGGCTACAGCCGGATACAACAATTTTGAATTGGGTCTGTATTTCACTGAGTTACTCGGACTAAGAATTTGGAATATTCTGGTATGGATCATGCTGGCTATCCTGATTCATACAATTATTCCAAATTACCTGGTAGGGTTCTTTGTAACGCTTGCATTGGGAGTGGGGATAAGCTTTCTGTCTTTTGCGGGTATCGAACAATCGATCTTTAAGTATAACGAAGGTCCCGGCTTCTCTTATTCAGATATGAACGGATATGGTGCTTCACTTGCCAGGTATTTTATTTATAAATTTTACTGGCTACTGCTGGGAGTCGCTTTTTACGTAGTGGGTATTGCTTTCTGGAAAAGAGGTATTCCGACAACTGTTAAAAACAGGTGGAAGCAGGGATTACAGAATTTTACCACGCCCCTTAAGGCAGCTTTTGCACTTGCAATTATAGCATTTTTGAGTGTTGGTATCTGGATTTATTATACGAATAACATTGAGAATCCACGATATTCATCAAAAGAAAGAGAAGAGCAACGGGTGGAATGGGAGAGACTATACAGTAAGTTTGATGGCATCCCTCAACCAAGAATTGTAGATGTAAAAGTAGATATGGATATCATGCCTGAAACTAGAGATTTCAAAGCGAAAGCAATCATGGTTTCCACCAACAAATCAGGTTTTCCCATAGATTCTATTCATCTGAATCACAATGGCTTCCCTTCTAAATTCTCTTTCAGCGTAGCAAATGAGCTGGTGCTTGAAGACACCTTGTATAATTATGATATCTATCGTCTTGAAAAGCCTTTAATGCCAGGAGAATCATTTACAATGGAGGTAGAAATTCAGAATAAGACCAATACTTTACTGAGAAATGAATCGCCTATTCTCAATAACGGAACCTTCATCAATAATTCGATATTCCCAAGCTTTGGTTATTCGGATGCGAATGAATTGAGAGATAACAAGATTCGTGAAAAATATGATCTGGAAGCGAAGGATCGTATGAGGTCTCCATTTGACAGTGCAAATCTGGGTAATACCTATATCTCAAATACTGCTGACTGGATAAAATTTGAAACTACCATTAGCACGGCTCCTGATCAGATTGCAATTGCTCCCGGTTATCTGCAAAAGGAATGGGAAGAAAATGGCAGAAAATACTATCACTATAAAATGGATAGTAAAATGCTGAACTTTTTTGCGTTTCAATCGGCCAGATATGAGGTTCTCAAGGATCAGTGGAAAGACATCAATATTGAGATCTACTATCATAAAGGACATGAATATAACCTTGACAGGATGATAAAAGGCGTGAAAAGCTCACTGGAATACTATGAAGCAAATTTCAGTCCTTATCAACACAGACAGGTCAGGATTATTGAGTTTCCCAAAACGAGTGGTGGTTTTGCCCAGTCTTTTGCCAATACGATTCCATTTTCTGAGGCTATAGGTTTCATTGCGATGGTTGATGACGAAGATGATTCCGGAGTTGATTATCCTTTTAGCGTTACTGCTCATGAGGTCGCACATCAATGGTGGGCTCATCAGGTGATAGGTGCTAATGTACAGGGAGCTACGGTGATGTCAGAGAGTCTTTCCGAATACAGTAGCCTGAAGGTACTGGAAAAAGAATACGGTGCTGATCAAATGAGGACGTTTTTAAAGGACGCTTTGGACAAATACCTACTGGGAAGATCGTCCGAACGTCTCAAAGAAAGACCATTGATGTTCAATGAAAATCAGCAATATATCCACTACAACAAAGGCTCTCTCGTCCACTATGCATTAAGTGACTACATCGGTGATGATGTGTTTAACGGCGTATTGAGCAGATATATAGATTCTGTAGCATTTCAGGAGCCTCCTTATACAACTTCATTGGAGTATGTTTCATTTTTGGAAGAGGTAATTCCTGATTCTTTGAATTATCTGATAGAGGATATGTTTGCCACTATCACGCTGTATAATAACAGTATGGAAGAAGCGACTTTCAAAGAGTTGGAAAATGGAAAATATGAGGTAAATATCAAAGCACAGGCAGCCAAATACAGGACCAATGATAAAGGAAAACGCGTTTTTGCAAATAATGCAGGTGATAGCCTGGTATATGAAAAGGAAGGTCGAAGAAAGCCGATCATGTCTTTGCCACTTGACGACTGGATCGAAATTGGCATCTTTGCCAATAAGCAGGTGGACGGAAAAGATAAAGAGATTCCATTGTATCTTAGCAAACACAAATTCTCCGAAATCAGCAATGATCTGAAAATAATTGTAGATGAGAAGCCACAGATTGTGGGTATCGATCCCTACAATAAGCTCATTGATACAGACTCTAATGATAACAGAATCCCTGTGGAAGAGAAGACTGATTGATTGAAATTAATAAGTTAAGTATGAAGCTACCTGTTTTATCGACAGGTAGCTTTTTTTATCTTATGATAAGGGTAATTGGTCGATATCCAAAGTTAGCATCAAAACTATCTGGTTTTCCCGGATGTTATTATTCAAATTTCAATCGAGAATATGCTGACGAGTATCACAAAAAATCAATACTATGATATTGCATACAATCCTGTATCCAACAGGATGTATCTCAGAATTAAGGGCTACTGGAAAAGAGCAGAAGACGTAGCTGATTATGTAAAACACATCAGGCAGGGTGGTGATAGTTTAAAGCCTGGCTTCAATCTGATGGTAGATTTGAGAGAAATGAAGACTCCTCCAATTACCATTAACACGATTCACGAAAGAGCGCAGATGACGCTCATGAATCTGGGACTCGAAAGAACTGCTGAAATAAATCCGGAGTCTGACATAGACTTGAAAATGTAACGGAAGGAATTTCTGACAGAAGTAAAATGAAGAAAAAGCAGTTCACTGATGTTAAAGAAGCCGAATCCTGGCTCCAGTAGCTTACAGATTACTTTCATGTTTTATGGGTTGCTATGGTGTCTTTTGGTTATCTCCGAAAAATACCTGCAATCTTTCTTCCTAATGTTCTAATTCCAAACCAGTTTCTCAAACTGAAAGGTTTATTATATGCCACACCTCCGGCGATCACTACTTCTCCAAGAAGTGCAACGCTTTCTTCCATGTAGACAATCAACGTATTTCCCTGAATGTCGCTTCTTTT
>JBCBHL010000117.1:0-19164 GCA_038525605.1 Bacteroidota bacterium | reverse complement strand
GTCCTTTTACTTCCGCCGATTTCCACTTTTTGTAAGACAGGATCTGGACTATTGAGCAGGTCCGCAGCGGTTTGATTGATGACAATAAAACTTGCTGAGTCGTTGGCATGCTGTTCTCCAAAACCTGTCCCCTTCTTGATTGGAATTTCCAGTACATCAAAAAATTCCGGATCTACAGATACCAGGTGAATCGGTCTGCTCTCCCCTTTGGGAAGCCCCTCCCATCGAATATCCCAGGTATTGTTCATTTCGCTAGGGAGTGACTCACCGGAAATAGTGATGGCTTCTACTCCGACGATTCCTGCCATCTCATCTCTAATCAACTTGATTTTATCCTGCAATACCCTATCCTCGACTTTGATGCTTACCAATTGCTCCTTGTTGAAACCAAGATTCGACTGAGTCATATATTGCACCTGCTGAAAGATGATAAATGTGGATATGATCAGAAAAACAGATATTGCGAACTGGAAGGTAACCAAGGCTTTTTGAAATCGATTTCTCCTCCTGGCCTGCTTGTGATTGTTGACGCTAACCTCTAGTTTGAGTGTTGTCAAGACCAGCGCCGGATAAATCCCCGAAACTGCTCCACAGATCAATACAAGACCTGTTAAAAGCATCGCTGTCTCCCAATTGAAGAAGATTGCGAATGGAATTGGCTTGTCTATGAATGCTGTAAACTGATTAAATAATAGCGCTACCAGAATTACAGCGATCAACAAGCTGATAAAAATTGTCAAATTTGACTCTGTCAGAAACTGACTAAAAAGCTGACTCTTATTGGCACCCAATACCTTTCTCACACCCACTTCTCCCCTGCGTTTGTTGATCCTTGCTCCCATCAGGTTTAAGTAGTTGATTGTAGCGATCAGGATGATGAATATTCCTATGATCGTGAAGGTAATAACGTAGTTGATATTGCCAGAAGTTCGCGATCCTAACACATCGTTTGAATATAAGTGCACTTCATCCAGCGGTTGAAATTCAAAGGTATGATGATCCGAAACTTGTGAGGCCATCACTTCCTCTCTGATAACCGGAATGTGGTTTACAATCCGATCCAGGTCACCGTCGTTTGGAACATATGCATAGGTGTGCAGCCAGAGAAAACCCCAATGGTTGTTAAACTGCTTATACAAATCGAGGGCATTGACCATCGAGCCTATCAGCTCAAAAGGTAATTCTGTATTAGAAGGTAACTTCTTCATGACACCTGCCACTTTCATCAGCAACGTCGCATTACTGTCATATACCTTTACCGGTAAAATTTTACCAACAGGATTAACTCCCGGTCCGAAGTAAGCCTCTGATTTTTCCTGTGTCAATACGATAGTATTCGGTTCAGTCAGTGCTGTCGCAGCGTTTCCATACAGGAAGGGCAAGTCAAAAACAGTAAAAATTGTCGGGTCACCCCAGAAAAACGCCTCTTCATAGAACTTGCTATCCCCCACCTGGAGGAACACCGGATCTTGCCCAAACCTTGCAAAAGTCACTTCATCCGGAAAGTAGGAATTAAAGGTAGGAGCCAGCGGTGTAGGCGTTGGCCTGCCCCGAACGGGAGTTTCCTCACTCGCATTGAGCACTCTGTAAATTTTATTTTTATTGGCATGAAAATCATCAAAGCTCAACTCATAACGCAGATAAGCATAGATGAATAAAAATGATACCAGGCTAACGGAAAGCCCGATCAGGTTGATCACCGTAAAAAAGCGATTGTTGATCAGCGATCTGATACTGAGTTTGATATTGTTGTTGACCATCATAATTTCTGTTACAAGGATGAGTAAGTCCTTGATTTTTTTGAGTTTATAAATTCTCAAAGCCTTCACGACACTCAGAAAGTAATAATAAGTGAGTTGCAGCTTCGATTGAGTTTCCTGTTTGAGTTCGTACCATTCGTGCAGATCGCCAATCGTTTCATCGGCAAAACGCTCTTTGAGAACAGCATCCAATAACCTGTCGACCCAGACAGGTGGAGTTTTCTTATTCATGAGCCAGGCATCAGTTTCCACAGTCTGTCCCGAATTGCTCTTGCCTTCTCTAGCGCAAACTGCCCTTCTGCCGTCACCTTATAGAGTCTTTTACTTCTGCCCCCTCTCGATTTACTGGCGCCTCCGACAAATGATTCTACAAACCCCTTTTCCTCAAGCCTGTAGAGTGCTGTATGAATCGTGCTAACTGTAACCTTTCTGCCCGTATGCTCTTCTATGTCTTTCAAAATTGATATGCCATAAGCCTCACCGTTGAGTATACCTACAATGAGCAATACTAATTCTTCAAATTCACCTAATTGCGTTCCTTTCATGAGGATTTTCCTTTTTGAAATATGCATTACATACGTAAATGCCAATCAAATGTAAGTGATTATATTCGTAAATGCCAAAGAAATTAATTTTATTTAATACGTAAATGTCAAACTAATAGAGAAAATCTGCTTTCTTAGCTACTTGAAGATGGTTTTAAACATGTTCAATTGATTAAATAGGATATCATTCAGAGTCTACAATCCTTCTACCTATTGCCTGAATTGCTCTTGCATTATTCCCTTCTATTCGGTGAATGAACTCAATTTGTTCTTGTGAAGCTTCATAAATATGTCTGGCTACATACCAGGTAACTGTCTCCGAGAACGGTGGCGTTGTAAGAGATCCATCGTAGTGATACACAGACTGAACCTCTTCCCTGGGCAACCCTTTGACCATATCATGAAGCTTAATCGTGCCCGGCTTGACTCCTACTTCAGAATGCGCTTTTTCAGGAATCAATTTGATAAATTCATCAATGAATTCATTGGCATCACCCATTTTAAACAATATCGCTATTACCAGGTAATAGTTGGTCATATCTACTGTATCCACATGGGTATGAACAATATGCATTTCCATTGGATATACCACTCCATCAATATGGTGTTCTGATGGCGTATGAAAATGGATTTGTCGGAAATTATAAACCTCTCCATCTTTTGTAACAGATCTACCGGGAACAACGTCCAATTGTACCGTATGACCCTGATTTTCAATCTTGTCGATATCAGCTTCAAAATTAAAGAAGACATCATTATGACCTTCTATGGCCTTTTTCGATAATATATTGATGGGTGATTGGCAAAGTCCGTGATTCAGCCCAGAGGCAACATAGGGATTATCGACTAGCTTAGTCTCATATTGGTTGCTACTATCATGAACGTAACTATTTGTACGGTCATGATCATTTCGGCATGCTACAGTCGATAAAAGTATGATTGCAAAAAAATAAGCGGTTAAGTAATTCATCTGCTATGCTTTAAAAAAATAACCTGATGTGCTATCTGTTAACCCAAATCGATAAAAATCAAATAATAGTTGCTTAAGCGTGATTACATTTTAACTTTCTTTAGTTCGGCTGAAGCGATTTACAAAGTTAATCGCCCGGTTGCTGATTTAATGTAAAGTATTATTAGTGTACTCAGCCACCCAAATAAAATTGGCTAAATCCCTCCATTCTACAGTATATTAAACAACTGAAAATCAAATAATTAAACCGCAAATATTTTCATTATGATGAACCATTGATCTTCCTGATGGTTAGGAAGGTAACTTGAGGATGGTTTATTCCAAATTATAAACAACTAAATCATGAAACTTATGAAAAAGAAAAAGCTAAATCTCGAAGCAATTCAGGTAAAAAGCTTCATTACCAGAATTGGTTTTGATGTCAAAACAATCAAAGGCGGAAACATCACACAACTTTGTGACGAGGTTCCTGCAACCCAGGGAGGTGTAAGATGTACTGTTGGAAGCGGAGACCCAGGTGGAGGAGGAAACACTGGTGGCCCTATCATCATTGACACTAACCTGGGCGTTATTTGCTCCAATGGCTGTAGTACTGCTAACATTTGTCCCGGAGGAGCTGGTGGAACAGGTGAGGAAAGCGGCGTTTTTGATGTACGATGCTAAAAAGTAGCCACCAGTCATGTGCTGGTGGCTTTCCTAAAAAATCTTCAAATTTTAAATACCTGCATTCAATGACCCTCACAATAATAGAATATTTGCTCTTTACAGTCCTTACTTAGAAATACTTTCGAGGCAATGCTAGCTGTTGTATGAAAAGAATCCTGGCATCTGATCCTCAATCAGAGAAACCCAACGCCCCAGATAAAAGCTCGCAAGTGCTACTAACATCAGGATTTACTTCACAACAGTAATATAGAAAATTACTCTGATCCGAGCCTTCCGGCTAACACCAACCCGCCTTTACCGATATCTCTATCGAATCATAAACTTAGTGACATTTTCTCCTATCCTGGCAATGTAAATGGTGTTTTGATCAATAGGTAAATCCAGCTGCACTTTTCCTTCAATAGTCTGTATCTGATCCAGGTATATCAGCTGACCGGAAAGTTCATAAATCATGATACTTTGTAATTGACTATCGACATTAAAAATGGTTAATCCAGCTTCTGACGCTGTGATAACTGGCTCTGAATTTAATTTATTATCGCTTTCAATATTTTTTGGCAACAACCAAAACCTACGTTTTTCCTCATTTTCAGCCTGAAAAGTGTATTTGGACTGTAGGATGTTCACCACCTCTCCTGTAGTCTGATCAAGTAGTAATAAGCTTTTGCCTTCTGCAATACTCGCATCTACTTTTTCAATGCTGTAATGTCCCTTTTCTGAAATTGAAATCTCCAGCACTGCTCCTTTCATTTCCACTTCCTGAATAGCATAATGTTCTTCCTCATCTCCAAGACTGTAAAAGTTCATCCCTGAGTTTCCTGCTACTTTCAGCGCATCATAACGATAGTTTCTTCCTGCCATTGCAGACTCAGAAAAACCTATTAAAACCTGCGCAGCATTTCCTTCATGGTCCTTAAGCTGCAGTTTCACTTTCTCCATTGAATTGCCAGCTCTAAAAAATTCTGCATCAGAATTATTCCCGCTTTGCTTCATAGCATTCCTGAACAGCACAGCACCACCTGTTCCCGGTACAGACTCCACAATAAAACCCTGTGCAGTTGGAATATATCCCTGGTAATTTGCCGACCTGCTATTACCTCCGGACACATAACCCAAAGCATTAATCGTGAGAAAGTCGGAAGAAACAGGAGTCTTATTCCTGCTATCTCCATCGTCCCAAATGTAGATAGTTCCGGAGATTGAACCCAGTGGATTATCGACCGCATCATATAAATTCTGTGCCATAAAATCTGCATAACTGATAGCTGCCGGATATGGGTTTGCAATCAGATTAAAGCCATTTCCATTGTTGGTAACTCCAACAAAAACATTACCGCTATTAGGTGTTCCGGTAAATGCAATGACATCATTATTGGCAATCGTATAGCCAACACCATTTGTCATACTGCTGGTCCCCGATGCATCCAAATAAGTATCGGTAGCCTCGTCATAAGTGAACTTATAACTCCCTGCAGTAGCACTCAGATCATGATTTGCTACCGGAGATCCAATAAAACTGTATCGCCATTCTCCGACATCATAGGTAGTATTTCTATGATAAGTAAAATTCCCGTCACCGGAATAGTTATCGTTGACGAAAGATCCACCGGAGTTAATTTCAATTGTCCCTTCATTGACTACATCCCCTTCTGCCAGCAAAGTCCCTCCTTCTGCAATGACCAATCCTGTACCTGCTGCAACATACAAATTACTACAGGTAATCGAACTGGTTTTAAGACCGAAAGCCAGTACTGCATCATCCCCGACCACAGGGCCTGTAATGTTACTCCAGCCTGTTTCTGTATAAATCAGATCGCTGTAGTACAATCTTGTAAACGATTCACTATCAGCGTATAAATTACCCGAAACATCTGAGAAAGAGCCATTGATTAGTGAAACTTCCACAACGCCATCATTTTCGGGAGTAACAGTAAAACTGAAATTACTGTCCGATCCGCTAAAGGCAGAAACAACAGCATTTTCTACTGAAATGTCTGCCAGGGCAAAATAATTTACCTCCTCATCAAAGGTAACTGCCACAGTAAAAGAAGATTGATTAGTTGGATCCTGCGTTAATGAGGTAATAGTGGCCTGCGGGCCAGTAATATCAACGGATCCGGGATCATCAGATAAAATGACCGGATTATCCAGTTCACCCAAAACTTCATCAATGACAAAATCGGTGGTATTGACAAGATCAACCACTTCATCTTCCGGCTGATTATAAACCTTGTAAGTAATCGTTTCCCCGTTTACAGCATCACTGTAGATGGTCAGAAAAAAGAAATAGCGGTCCCTTGATGCAAAGTATATGGCGCTGGTAGTACCTCTCAATTCATTGCCGACAAAAGCACCGATTTGGTTAGAGGCTGAACTTAATTCAACCCCTCCTATTTCCGCAACCCCCACAACAGTCATTGAGTTATCAAAGTCGTTGGGATCAATGGTCCAGTTAGGGTTTTGACAATATGCAAAGGCTGAAAACAGCATTGCTACAAGGCATAAAATTCTGCGTTTCATGACTAAAGTTTAATGAGTTTACTTGAAGTGTATTGCGTTTGGGAATTGATAATTATGTAATAGATTCCTGATTTAATTTGTGAGAGATCGATCACTGCTATTTCATCTATTATTTCCGGTACAGGTATAGAAACCGCTGCACCATTTAAATCTACTATTTGTAATTGGGAGTTTCCTACATCACCTATTTTAACGTGAACATAATCCTCCGCAGGATTTGGATACAGTTGGAAATTCTGTTGGTTATCATCCACGTTTAAGACTATATCCGGCTCAATGATAAACTGATTTGGTTCAGAAAAAGAACCTACAATTTTTTCTGATTCAAAGGATATCGCATCCGGGTAATCGTACATATCTTCTGCTGAAGCATCATAAAACCTGAAATTGATCTGATCTCCTACCGTGCTATTGCTGTGTACCAACAGCAGGAAATAGTATTCTCCTGACTCATTCAGCTCTATGGCACTGACAACTCCTCTGCACTCCCCATCCACAAATGCCGCCAGGTAATCATCCGAACCAATCGTTTCACCATCGGGCAAATCCACCTGCCAGGTAAAAGTCATAGAATTGGCATAATCAGAAGGATTTACAGCCCATCCGGGTGGTTGACCATGCACATTTACAGATAGCAAAATGGCAAACGAGGCAACAAAATAAAATAATCTCTTTTTCATAAAAACTGATCGGTGGAAGTTTCCCTTGATTTAACTTACAAATCAAGTCTTTGTACCTTCAGAGGTATAACGGTGAACGAGCGCTATACCCTACGCGAAAATTAAAAATAATATCAGTGGATTGAAAGTAGTATTCAGATTAGAAATTATAAAGGTAAAATACAGCCCGATTGTGAGTAGTTTGGATTGTACCTGATATATTTTTTGTATTCCATCTCAGATTCCCTGCCATCAAACAATTGCTTTTCTACTCACTTCAATTACTTTACATGAAAGACTGCTTTAATCTAAATCGACTTAATTGAAATGATGATCAGAAGAGCAAAACCTGATGACCTGGAGGCAATACTCAAAGTGTTTGAAGAAACTATACGATCAACCTGCCAACATGATTATACGCTTGAGCAGATAAATGTTTGGGTTTCTTCCATTGATGATCAGGAAAAGTGGAAAAACAGAATTGCGAACCAATTCTTTCTGGTCGCAGAGCTAGAAAACAAAATTGCAGGATTTACTTCGCTGGAAGGCGACTATATAGATCTTTTATATGTAAGCAATAAATTCCTTAGGAAAGGTATCGCGAATCGGCTTTTTGAGAAACTGAAAGGCGAAGCACTCAAAAACGGAAAAACAAAACTAGCCTCTGACGTGAGTATTACTGCCTATCCTTTTTTTGAGAAAATGGGATTTAAGATGATTAGAAAGAATCACTTTGACCTGAAAGAAGTCAATATATCAAATTATCGAATGGAGTTGGATCTTAATGATACACCAACGTAGTAAGTTCAACTGGAAGTTAAAACAGCAAAGAAAAATGGGTGAAATCACTTTGAAAGGAATACCGACATTTAGAATCCTTGACTATCAAAAAGCATTAGGTTTTTATATAGAGGGACTCGGATTTAACCTAGATTGGGAACATAGGTTTGGACCTACCGAACCGGTTTACATGCAAATTTCTCGAAATGGGCTAAGTCTGTATTTGTCGGAGAATAAAAGATTCCAAACCGGTGTAATAGCTTTTGTAGAATGTAAAGCGTTAAATCAATTCTATACTGACCTGGTTAATAGAAAATCCCTGATTAATCTGTTAAAGCCTGAAAAAACCAATTGGCAAACCATTCAAATGGAAATTGAAGACCCTTTTGGGAATCTACTCAGATTCAATGAAACTTTGACGGAATAAATACATGAAGCAAAATATTCTATATTTCTTTAAAGCTGATTTTCTAAAGGTAGCTGGATAGTCGTTCAATTGTTAATGAAAACATAAAAAGTAAATATTCGTACAAATTCTGCTATAATTAGTTATTGTTGCATTCCATTTTCCAAAATAACTTCATATGGCTACTGATAAACAAATACATTTTACGCTTAATAATGAATTGAAAATGCCATCTATTGGCCTGGGTGTTCTTTTTGCCAAAGATGATGGCGAAGTTGAAGGAGCCATCACTTCCGCTCTTAAAGCCGGATACAGGAAAATAGATACTGCTTCTGCCTATCAGAATGAAGAAGGTGTTGGCAGAGCAATCAAAGAAAGCGGAATTCCCAGAGAGGAAATATTTCTTACTACCAAAGTTTGGAATACTGAACAAGGGTACGATCAAACCTTGCAGGCTTTTGAGCAAAGCTTAGAAAAACTGCAAACAGATTATGTAGACCTGTATTTAATTCACTGGCCTGTGAAAGCCAAATACAAAGAAACATACCACGCAATGGAAAATATTTATTCCAGCGGCAAAGCAAAGGCTATCGGTGTATGTAACTTTAGCATAGCACAACTGGAAGATTTGATGGAGCATTCCAATATCGTCCCGGCAGTCAACCAGGTAGAAATGCATCCGCATCTAAGTCAAAATGAACTACTAAATTTTGCCAATAGCCATAAGATTCAATTAGAAGCCTGGAGACCAATTATGATGGGAGAAGTGCTTAATATTCCTGAACTGGTTGCGATTGGCAAAGCACATCAAAAGTCTGCCGTTCAGGTCACGCTAAGATGGCTGATTCAAAGAGGTGTTGCTGTGATTCCCAAATCAGTAACAGAGAATAGAATCATTCAGAATTTTGAATTGTTTGATTTCGAGCTGACAGATGAAGAAATGACGATTATCGAAGGACTGAATCAGAACAGAAATCTGGGAGAAGACTTGTCGCATATAGAGTAAGCATACAATCATCTTGAGAAACGATCAGATTAGTAAGCAGATTGAGCTAGGAAAATGTTTTGGATTATAAGGTGTGTGTTTTCAAATTCAGACAATTAATAATCTACCTTTGATAGAGGTTTGTTAGAGTAAACCTTTAGATCAAACTGTCCATCGCCTTCCATTTGTTTCACTTGCCAAGTGAAAATTCACCCAGTCATACAACTCATCTTTTTCTGCGAATCGTTCTGCCTAAGCAGACCATCAATCAGCCAGAAGAGAATAACAGCTTTCGGTCTTCCACTAATGAAATTCATGATTACGAGTGTCCCAAGTGGTTATTCTTTTCCCTTTACCGTATGCATACAATGAAATTTCAAACTATCCTTTTTGACCGTTATTGCAATAATGATTCACTATCAATAATATTGCCACTATCATTATTATAGTTAAATATTTATTACAAATTATGAGCTATTATTCGATATTAGACGTGACTCCAACTTCAGAAGAATGGATTCCGGATTACTTACCAACAGCCAACAATCTGGTGGAAAAGCACGGTGGTAAGTACCTGGCCAGAACTACCAGCCATGAACAGATAGAAGGGCCAAAAACGGAGGCAGCTCTTCGAATCGTCCTGGAGTGGCCTTCAAAAGAAGCTGCAATCAATTTCATGAATGACCCTGAATATGTGCCTCATTTGAAGGCTAGAACTGTGGGATCCGTAAGCCATCATTTTCTGATTGAGGGAAAAGATGACCTTTCATGAAACTTATCTCACAAGATGTTCCAATGAGCATCATCTTCTTTGAATAAATGAGCGCATTTCAACAAATAAACCGAGGTTTCAACAGCACTTTTCAGGCCAATGAACTGAGTCTGGGCGTTGTTATACCTATTGAAAATTACAACCCTGGTTCTTCTCCGAACATGAAGGATCATATTGATCGTATCAAACTGATTGATCGGCTGGGATTCAAAGCTTTGTGGGTTCGGGATATTCCCTTTAATGTTCCGTCCTTTGGGGATGTTGGACAGATGTTTGATCCGTTTACCTATTTGGGTTTTATAGCAGGAAAGACTGAGCAAATTGCACTGGGCGTCTCAAGTATTGCACTACCCTTGCATCATCCCTTGAATGTAGCTAAAGCTGCCACATCCATAGATCAACTGTCCGATGGGCGCATGATTCTGGGGGTGGCATCAGGAGACCGACCACAGGAATACCCGGGTATGAACGTGCATTATGAGAATAGAGGAGAACTATTCAGGCAGGCGTTTGAGTATATTAGGGCAGTACAAGATCCGTTTCCTTCTTTTGAGTCTTCTCACTATGGAAATTTAAACGGACAAATAGATATGTTACCGAAACCTGTTGGTTCAAAAATCCCCATGATGATGACAGGCAGCAGTCGGCAATCACTGGAATGGAATGCTAAAAACGCAGATGGGTGGATGAATTATCCAAAAAATCTCTTTCAACAGAAATATACAATTGATGAATACCGTAGTGTTGTTTCGCAATTGACAGACGGTGAAAAACCATTTATGCACCCACTATATCTCGATCTGCACAATGACGATAATTTTAGACCTGAACCTATTCATCTGGGTTTTAGAATTGGTGTAAATCCCTTAGTTGAGTATCTGCACCAATCAAAGGAAATAGGCGTAAATCATATTGCCCTAAACCTAAGATTTAATCAACTGGATCTGGTAGAAACGCTTCAAAAACTCGCTGATGAGGTACTACCGCATTTTCATAAAAAATCAGAAACAAATTAACTCATGGATAAAAAAATTCTAATAACCGGCAGCACGGATGGCATTGGTAAACTTGCAGCTATTCAACTTGCTAAAGAAGGTCACAGCGTTTATCTACATGGTAGAAATCAGCAAAAACTTGCCACTTCAATCGAAGATGTAAAAACGCAATCCGGTTCCACACAGGTGAATGGATTTCTAGCTGATTTCTCAGACTTTGAGGCAGTAAAAACAATGTCTCGAGAGGTAAAAAACCAGTTACCACGTCTTGATGTATTGATCAATAATGCCGGAGTATTTAACAGTCCAAAAGCGTGCAATAAAGATGGTCTCGACATGCGGTTTGTTGTGAACTATCTTACGCCTTACTTATTGACGAATGAATTAATTCCGCTTCTCAAAAACAGTAATTCTCCGCGTATCCTCAACTTAGGTTCGGCAGCACAAGCAGCTATTAATCTCGCAGATTTAAAAAGCGGTCAAAAGCTATCCGAGCAATCGGCTTATGCGCAAAGTAAGCTTGCTTTAACCATGTGGACTTTTCATTTAGCAGAACGTGAAAAAGGAATTACCACAATAGTTGTAAATCCCGGATCTCTCCTTGATACAAAAATGGTTCATGAAGCCTTTGGTCAGGTTTGGGCATCTGCTGATAAAGGAGCAAATATTTTAAGAGAGCTTGCAACATTAGAGAAATACAACGACGCATCAGGGAAGTATTTTGATAATGACAAAGGAGGATTTGGACGAGCACATGCTGAGGCATACGATCAAACTAAATCCAAGGAATTGATCAAACTGACTGAGGAATTGATTAGCTGATACTGATTGCCGATCCAAACAAAAAGTTACGGACTCCCCCATTTCTTGCAAAAGCATGCATCATGCGGTAAATTGAGTACGAATCAATAAAAATTCAGTAGCTGGTATTTTGATGATGGTCATCTATGTTTAAAACAAACTGTTACCAATTGATCTGCCATGATTACTGAAACAATAAACCCAAAATTTTCCATGCGACTAACAACCCTTTTTGTTCTGCTATTATTTTCAACAGCCATTTATGCTCAAAGAAAACCAATCGCCAACCTTCCTGCTGTTGATCCTGTGGAAGTTGGTTTCAATCAGGGCAAGCTCAATGCGCTTGATGACTTCATCGATAATTCTGAGCAAAGAGATTATCGGGGATTGATCGTCATTAAAGACAATCAACTGGCAATCGAATACTACTATAATTCATTTTGGAGAAACCACATTCATGACATACGTTCTGCTGGGAAAAGCATTACCTCGCTGCTTTTGGGTGCTGCCATTGAACAAGGTTATGTTCAGGACCTTAATCAGGATGTATATTCTTTCTTCTCCAAAGACAAATACCCTGAAATCAATGAAGGCTACAAGCAAGTCAAACTGATTCATTTACTAAATATGGTTTCCGGTTTAGATGCAGATTCAGATGATAGTGACACACCAGGAAGCGCAGGAAACTGGATCGCTAAGGACGAATGGCTACATTATTTACTCAGCATACCACTGGCAAGAAATCCGGAAACGAAATGGATTTATGCAGATATCAATGCTGTGCTAATCGGTGCAATCATTGAAGAGCAAACCGGAATGAGTTTAAAAGATTTTGCTAAACAATATGTCTTTGACCCGCTGGAAATAAAAGAGTTTTACTGGTATACAAATGCTGCAAATCAGACAGGTGGTGCTGGTAATCTTTATATCTCTTCACTAGACTTTGCCAAATTAGGATACCTGATCGCACGCGAAGGAAAGTGGGGCAGCCAGCAAATTGTAAATGCTGACTATGTCAGGCGATTAATCAAAGAAAATTCAGATGCTATTGGAGATTACAATCCTCTAGCAGACGGATATGGCATGTTATGGTATAAATCTAAACGCAAGTTTGGCACAAAAGAAGTTGATTACCTGTGGGCTTCTGACAATGGTGGTAATCATTTGGTGGTAATTCCGGAAGAAAATATGGTGGTGGCCATGACCTCAGGAGCTTATGGGAATTGGTATCCACATAAAAGAGCCTATAAAATATTGGGCAAAATAATCGAAGCTTTGGAGTAATATCTCAAAGTCCCGAAATGGAGACTCTGAGATAGGAGAAAGTCCCAAAGATGGAGTCTCTGAGATAAGTAAATTGAGAGTCTGACATGGGAGAAAGTAAATAAACCGACAATTGCAGTATGCAACGAAATGTGTAGAAAAACTGAAGATAGTATATTAGTTCTTTCCCTGGTATTGTCAATAGTCTTATCGCTATTTAGCTGCAAACCAGGCAAACCTGCGGAAGGTGACACCAAAGCTGACTACAGCATATTCTATCCCGATACCATATCTTCTCAGGAATTCTCTGAAAATTCAATCAGTTTTACCAAAGATGAAGACTATTTATTCATCACCAGAACAAAAGACTGGAATAATCAGTCCGGATATTTATCCAAAAGAGTAAATGGAAAATATGCCACCGCACAACCTATCAAACCATTAGATACTATCTATAATGGCGCAATCAGTCCGTCGGGAAATCGAATAATCTTCTGTAAGAAGGAAAATCAAAAGGAAGAAATCTACCTTTTATCAAAACAAGACGATTCATGGTGTTGTATCGAAAACCTATCTGATACATCAAACATCTATGGTGGATACTTTGATTGGGTCAGCGATGAAGAATTGTATTTTTACAGCCCTTTCAACAACGGTGATATTTTGCAGGCCAGATTAAATAATGGGTTACTGACGATCATTGATAGTTTACAAACGCTAAACACTGAAAAAGGCACTGAGTTCAGCCCTTTTGTCGATTATGAAAATAACTATCTAATCTTCACGAGGTATCTTGAAGGAGCAATCAGCCAGCAAGGTTTTTTTGTAAGCTTTTATACATCAAACGACATAAAAGCTACATGGTCAATGCCCCAAAAAATTAGTTTTTTATCTTACGGCTGGAATCCAGCGATCAATAAGACAGAAAGCTTGTTTCTATATACCGATGGAGATGATATCATTAAAATCCCTCTGGAAAGATTCTACTCGGAAATCAACAAATTAAAAAAGACCTCAGCAAGTGAAAAATTGATTTCTCAAAGTCCCGAAGATGGAGAATCTGATAGGAGAAAGCACCAAAATTGAGACTCTGATATAAAAATTGTTTCGCAACTTTAAAAAGCATGAAAAAACTACTATTATACCTGATCATATTAATTACCGGCTGTTCATCAGAAAAGGACGCTTTCATTCTAACTGAATATCATTTCCCACTAGAAGGACTGGAACAAGGTAAAACCCGTATTTATCAAAACCTTGCTGACGGAACACGCAATTATGAATATCTCAAGATCAATGATGAGGGCGGAAAAAAAGTATTGATCAGCACACACTATACAGACACAGAAAAACTGGATTCATCAAAATGGCTCATCACAAATGATAAAATCACCATGATTGAATCATACATGAATTTCTATGCTACTCCGCAAATGAAAAACCCGATATTGCTGACTGGCGACATCAAAAAACATACACGCGTCAATGAGGTAGAGACTATTGAAGTTGAATACAATCTACCGGAAAAGAGCTATGCAATCTTTGAAACCAACGATGTTTTTGAAAAGGACACAGTGATGGTTTGGAATGGAACCAATGTGAAGTGTAAAAAGTATCAATCTGACATTACCATAACAGTCGGAAGTAAACTCAATCCTTTAGCCAAAAACGTGCAGGAAACAGCAGGTACGTATTACCACGGCAAAAATCTTGGTCTCCTCAAATACTCTATCAAATCTGCAGACGGTATATCTAATTGGAAATTGATAGAAAGCGAATAAACTAATTCAAATTCAAACTACTGTTGATCTACTATCAGTAAAAAGTTGATTTCTCAAAGTCCCAAAGATGGAAACTCTGAAGTGTGAGAATAAAGACTCTGAGGTGAGAGAGGGATATCTGTCCGACTGGCAAGTTTGCAAAATCATGTGCAATCCACTACATTAAGAGCATAATCAAAATGGCTTAGCTTACAGACTTGGGCCGGGACGCTATAAGTGAAAACTAATCAGCATATTTCGATGAAATCAAGAAAATCGATAGCAGTTCTTCCCTTTACCAACATGAGTGCTGATGGTGAAAATGATTTTTTCTGCGATGGCATCACAGAAGAAATCATCGATGCTATGTCAAAAATTTCCGGTTTAAAGGTTATTTCCCGCACCTCCAGTTTCTTCTTCAAAAATCACCAAACAACTCTGCAGGAAATCTCGGAGAAACTGCAGGTTTCAAATCTTCTGGAAGGAAGTGTAAGAATAGCCAACGATGTAATGCGTATCAAAGCGCAACTGATCAATGTGGAAGAAGATGAGGTGTTTTGGGCCGATTCCTGGGATCGTAAAAAGGAAAACCTCTTCAAAATACAGGATGAAATCAGTTTACTCATCGCTGAGAAAATGCGCGAGCACTACGGGCATATGGACATTCAGGAACAACTGGTACATACAGGCACAAATAATCTCTCTGCTTACGAACATCTGTTGAAAGGGCGGCATCATTTTCGCCAATGGAATCCTGAAGATGTCAATAAGTCAATCACTCATTTTGAAACAGCCACAGACCTTGACAACCAGTTAATTGACGCTTTTCTTGGACTGGCAGATGCTTATAGCTTCATGGCAGTTGCAGGTTTTGCTCCCAGAGAAGAAGCCTGGGTGAAATCTATTGAGAACATCCAAAAGGCAAAGTCACTCAATGAGCATCATGAAGGACTCAATTTCATGTTAGCTAATCAAAGCTTTTTTACAGCAGCAGATTACAATGGAGCTATGAAACATATTTTGCGGTCCGTATCGGTAAAGCCCACGTACCCGGATGCACAGCATTTTCTATCATTTCTATACATGCTGAGAGGCGAGATGACCAAAGCAAAAGAGCACCTGTTCTTTTCCAAATCCATTGATCCCTTAAATCCTGAAACCAAATTCTACGAAGCATATTTTCTGTACAGAAATAACGATTACAACGGCTCTCTACAGCTCATAGAAGAACTACTGAATGCCAATGACAAAAATCTTCCGGCGATTTTAATCCATGTATATGTACTGATTAAACTCAAACGATTAGACGATGCTGCAAACAGGTTGAAGGAGATCAAGGTCGAAACATTCACACCAGACGAAAGACTGGGACTCAGTATATTGATTGAAGTTTTGAAGGGAAACGCAAGTCATCAACTGGAACAGCTGGAGAAAAATGCAAAGGAGCCTTCCGCACATCAGGCACATGCCTATCTGTTTTTAATCTACGTCAATCTAGGCTTAAACGACAAAGCCTTTCATGTTTTGGATCAGGTATTTATATCGGCTTCCCCTGTCCTGCTGCTTGTATTCGGTGATCCGCTTGCTTCCAAAATCCGTGAAGATGAAAGATGGCTTACATATCACAGCAAAATTTACCATGTAAAGCAGGAGTCATCCACGGTCAAAAAGTCAAAATCAGCCCGACCTGATGAGCCTGTTGTAAAAGATCAGATTGTCCGGCTAACTACTCATGTGGAGACGGAGCGACCATTCCTCAATCCCGCCCTTTCTTTGCGATCGCTTGCCGGACAAATAGAAATTCACCCCAATCAGCTGTCATGGCTATTGAACGACAGTCTGGGCAAAAACTTCAACGAGTTCATCAACCATCACCGGATTGCGCATTTCAAAAAATTAATCCTGGACCCGGACAATTCGCACATTTCCATCATAGGGCTTGCCTATGAAAGTGGTTTCAATTCAAAAACTGTGTTCAACACCGCATTTAAAAAAGAAGTTGGTATGACTCCTAAGGAATTCCAGAAAAGACAAAGCTAAGTGAACGAATAAGTTCGGAATTACATATCCGAACGTCTTGCTAATATTCGGAACAATTCCCTTTCCATTTATCTCTTTTTTTGTCATGAATCAAAAAACAATAAATCATGGCAAATACAATGAAAGCAATAGTCGCAACGGGATACGGATCGCCAGAAGTGCTCCAACTACAAAAAGTTAAAAAACCTGAGCCCAAACCAGATGAGGTGCTGGTCAGGGTGATGGCTGCCTCTGCTACTACCGCAGACGCCATGATGCGTACCGGCAAACCTTATTTCGCCAGACTTTTCATTGGCTTAAGAAAACCCAAAAAACGTATTCCGGGAACAGGCTTTACCGGAGTAGTTGAAAAGGCAGGCAGTGATGTATCCCGATTGAAGGTCGGAGATCGGGTATTCGGTGAAACCGCATTTGGCTTCAGCTCCAACGCTGAATATATCACCATCTCTGAGGAAGGAATTATCCTGCCAATGCCAGAAAACCTCACCTTTGCGGATGCAGCCAATTTCTGCGACGGGCATCTAACCTCATACAACTTTCTAAAAGAAATTGCTCACATTCAACCCAACCAAAAAGTACTGATCAATGGTGCCTCCGGAGCTTTGGGCACATCAGCTATTCAGATTGCCAGGCACGCAGGTGCACATGTAACCGGTGTTTGCAGTGGTAGGAACATCGGTTTGGTGAAGTCACTTGGTGCAGATGAAGTAATTGACTATCAACAAAAGGACTTTACAAAAGGTGAAATATTGTATGATTTCGTTTATGATACTGTTGGTAAAAGTTCTTTCCGGGCATGCAAACCTATATTGACAGAAAACGGAACGTACCTTTCGCCGGTACTGAAACTTCCATTGTTGTTCCAAATGTTGATCACTTCGTTTTTTGGCACTAAAAAAGCAATGTTCGATGCAACCGGGGCTAAAGATGAAGACAAGCTTCGAACAATGCTTTCAAACGTACTGGAACTATTCAATGAAGGCAGTTTAAAAACGATTATCGACAGACAGTTTCCATTGGAAAAAGTCGCTGAAGCACACCGGTACATTGATTCAGGCCACAAGAAAGGGAATGTTGTCATCATCACAAATTGAAAAAATGAATTTTTTTTCTAAACTTACTTCACAGTCCTGAAATAGAGACCCTAAGGTTGGAGATCAGATATGATTGAGACACTTAAAAAGTCATTTCGTGAGTCTGGAATAGCAAATACCTATGTAACATGAGCAAACCAAAAAAGTCAGTTATTATCATTAGGATCATACTCCTGGCGGGGACCGTTACCTCGCTGTTTTTTGTACCGTGGCTTTTAGTAAAGGCCTGGATCCTTCCACTACCTGATACGATACAAGAACAAGCTGAGGAAGCCATTGACCATGGATTTGAAGGTATCGTTGTCTATGTTGATCAGGCAGGAAAAACACCTCAGCATTATGTTTCGGGTTGGCATAATCGAGCATCAGAGATTCCTGCAAAACCAAAATGCCTCTTTAAAATCGCCAGTATCAGCAAGTTATACGACGCGGTAGCAGTTACTAAACTGGTTGGGTCAGGACGACTTTCTCTGGAAAGGACAATAGCAGAGTATCTACCAGATCTTGTTGGGCGAATTGAAAACGCTGATAGGATCACCTTAAAGATGTTGGTACAACATAGAAGTGGCATTCCTAATTTCACAGACACGCCTGATTTTTGGGCAGCACCAACGGGAAGCTATGAAGAAAGCCTGGCTTTGATTTCCGGACAATCAGCTAATTTTGAACCTGGCGAAGGTTATGAGTATTGTAATACAAATTATTTACTCATCAACAAGATTATGGATGATGAGTTGGGCTACAGCAATTTTAAATTTATTCGGGATGAAATTCTTATTCCTCTCCAGCTTAACAACACCTTCGGAACGGTCAGTGAAGTTAACATAGACCATGTAATGAGTGGTTACCACGTAGGATACCCACATGATTTAAAGACAAACGATCATGGCATGCACGCTTCAGCACAAGATGTTGGCACCTTCCTGAGAGCCTTAAACGATGGTTCAGTCTTTAAACCTGGGGAACGGGAAATCTATTCTTCAATTTATTCGTGATAGCTGGCAAAACTTTGATAGCCCGGAACCCAGCCGTCGTGCTCAAATTTATAAATTGAAGAATAGATTTCCCGTTCCCACATGATTTAAAGACAAACGATCATGGCATGCACGCTTCAGCACAAGATGTTGGCACCTTCCTGAGAGCCTTAA
>JBCBHL010000116.1:0-19175 GCA_038525605.1 Bacteroidota bacterium | reverse complement strand
ACTGTTTATCCATTCGTTGAATCTGGAAGGCGGAAGCTTACAGTATTGGCAAACTTTATCAGGATGCGATCAAATCCTATAAATCTGCATTGTATACCACACCTGAAAACGAGGAAGGCAGGTTGATTCATACAAAAGCCAGATACGGTCTGGGTTATGCTTATTACAATGAAAAAGACTATCCAAACGCTCTGGCCAATTTCAAGACCTATTTGAATAAAATCCCTGCAGACGCAAATGAGCGGGAGTTTTACCCTGAAGATGCCAGATTGAGAATGGCCGATTGTTATTATGTCACAAAGGACTACACAAGCGCCGTTAGTAATTACAGTTCTCTACTGTCCACGGGCAATAGCAATAAGGACTATATCTATTTTCAATTGGGAATAGTCAACGCGCTGGAGTCCAACAACACAGAAGCTAAGAGTTATTTCCGACAGGTAATTGATGGATATCCTTCTTCTAATTATGTGGATAATGCCATTTTGCAGATGGCTGAAATTTCGTTTGAAGCAGGAGAATATCAGCCAGCAATCGAGCAATTTTCTAATCTGATTGATAATTACAAGCAAAGCTCATTATTACCGTTTGCAATGGTGAAAAGAGCATTGGCATATTCCAATGTCGGTAATTATGAAGGAAGTGAAAAAGACTATAAAAAGGTATTGGATGATTATATCAGTCATCCTACTGCCAATAGCGCCCTGCTTGGTTTGCAGGAGCTGTCTGCAAAAAGTAATATCAGTGATTTTGGAGATTATCTCAATAAATATCAATTGGCAAACCCGGATGATGAAAGTCTGGAGACTGTGGAGTTTGAGGCTGCTAAATCACTGTATTTTAACCAATTGTACTATAAGGCTATCGAAGGTTTTAAACAGTTTCAATCAAAATATTCAAATAGCAGTCTGTTGAATGATGCCAATTATTTCATCGCTGATAGTTACTACCGATCAGGTGACTGGCAGGAATCTATTCCCTTTCTGAAACTGGTAGTCGATGATAATCAAAATTCATATCAGACCAGGTCATTAAACAGACTGGGATCGTTATTGGCAAAACAGGGCGATTTTGCGGAAGCTGTAGCGTCTTACAAAAAGCTGGAGAAAAAGGCTCGAAACAGACGGGAGCTTGGTAATGCGTGGGAGGGAATCATGAATGTAAACTTCAGTGATGAGCAATACGATTCATCCCTTGTTTATGCTGAAAAAATATTGAACAGAGCCAAACTTTCTCAAGACCTGAAAAACAAAGCAACATTGATATCTGCTAAGATCAAAATCATCAATGGTATTCCTTTAGATGCGGAAGATTTGCTTTTGGGTCTGATCAATGGCATAAAAGATGAAAACGCTGCGGAGGCAAGTTATGAATTGGCCTTGCTCTACTTTAACGCAGGAAAGCATAAAAATTCGTTGCAAACGCTTTTTGAGCTTAACAAGAGTTTTGCTCAATATGACAAATGGCTGGGTAAATCATTTTTGCTCATAGCGGATAATTACATGAAGCAAGACGAGTTGTTTCAGGCAAAGGCTACCTTAAATTCGATTATAGAAAATGCTTCCGATGAAAACCTGAAACAGCAGGCAAGAGAAAAACTGCTGGAGTTGGAAGCTCTTGAAAAGGAAGTAGTCATTGAGCAGGATAGCACCATCGTAATTGATACTTTAAATAACTCAGGAAATAATGACTAGTATGAATATCAGAATAGTATTGAGCATAGTCGTAATTTTTATGGCTCACTTGGGTTATGCTCAGGACAACGACCCTAAATGGAACGTTGACGGTGAAATAGAAAGTGCTGAGTTTGTAATTGTCAAAGACAAAAAGCTGGAACTCCCCAGGGCAAACAGGTTTTTTGTGCCTGTAACCATCAAGAAAAATGATTTATCGTTATCGGGTGTGCAATACAGCTTAAAAGAGTTTGCCTTCACTCCGGTTGTCAGTCTACCTAAAATAAGGGTGAAGAAAATCCCAAAACCAACTATAGAAAAGCTTTGGGGTAATAAGGTGACGCTGGGGTACGGGAACTTTCAGTCTCCATACATAGATTTATCTTTGGCCAATAAAAGAGACAAACTTTACAGTTACGGACTCAACTTCAACCATCATTCGTTTGGAAGGGGTGCTGTTGATGAAGAAAACAGTGCGTCCGGAATCACTGATATTGAAGCATTTGGTAAAATCTTTGGTAAAAAAGCGACCAGTTTTATGAATGTAGGATATCAAAATGAGTTCAATCACTTTTTTGGATATCAGCCTACTACCGAAATCCCCTCTGCTGATAGCATCAGACAGACATTCAACAGGTTTAATGTAAGGGCCGGAATTTTTGGGACTGAATTGAAAAACCCATTACGTTACAGAGTTGAAACTGGTTTCGCAAGTTTCTCTAATGACTTCAATACTTCGGAAAGAACCTTCGATCTGAAAAGTAACTTTACTTACAAGCTTCAGGACGATGAAAAGCTCCAGCTGGAAGTTGCAGGCTTATTATCCCAGTACTCAGATTCTACTGAAATAAACAGAAATCTTTTAACGATCAATCCCTCATACGTCCGGAAAATTTCTGGTATTTATCTCACTGTAGGGTTCCAGCTGGCGATTGATAATGATACGTTGGCCAGCGCCACAAACTCTTCTTTATTTCCACAGTTGAATGTTAGATTCCCTATTTCTGAGACTTTCGATGTGTACGGTGGACTAACAGGTGGCAGACAATTTAATTCCATCAGCGCGATGACGCGTGAAAACCCGTGGATCAGTCAAAACCAGCCTTTGATTAACACCAGCAATAAACTGGAAGTGTATGGAGGAATCAATGGGAAAGTGGGAGACAGGATCAGTACAAATCTCGGTTTTTCTGCGAGTGGAGTTGATAACATGGCATTTTACGTCAATGGCTTATCGGACAGCTCCAGATTCGATATTCTGTACGACAACACCTCTGTTTTTAAGTTTTTTGCCAATCTGGAGTATTCATTCTTTGAAAAAGCCAGTGTTCATGCTGGTGCTACATTTTATGGTTATGACACAGATGTGCTGGCGGAAGCGTGGCACAAGCCTACTTTTACGTTTGAACTCGGTAGTAAATTTAATGTGTATGAAAAAGTGCTGATTGCCCCTACATTCAACATTTTGTCAGGGATAGAGGCACTCAACCTCCAATCCGGCAACACTGCCACTTTAGATCCGATCGTTCAGTTGAATCTTCAGGCCAAGTACATATTATCTGAAAGAGCCGGAATTTATCTGAATTTTAATAATATCATCGGAGAAAACTATCAAAGATATCTGAACTACCCGGGAAGAGGTCTGCAGGTAAATGCAGGATTTAGCTACTCATTCTGATAGAATGAATTTGATTATCGGCATATTTCTATATATTTAACGTAAAAAATAAGAATACACTTCCTGCTACTCTAACTTTTTGTTATTTTCGGCAGTTAATGAAACCTAATTAGTACTTATGGCAAAGGATAATAACGAGGAACCAGAAGAAAACGACGACAACTTATTCGATGATGATGATTTTGGTCTTCCCGATTTGGAATATGACGAATTAGATGATGATCTCGATTCTGACGATGGTGATTCGACAGAAATGGAATTTTCCCTTGGAGAAGAGATCGATTCGGATGCGACTACCGAAAGTGATGCAGATGACCTGTCTGTTGATCTGGATTCCATAGATCTGGACAATGTCGATTTTGATGCCATAGATTCTATGGGAGGGGATGAAGACGGTGATGGAGATGATGTATTCGGAGGTTTGGACGACATAGAATCGGATAACGGCCTGACCTCAGATGATAGTAGTGGTGATGACGATGATGGTATTCCGTCTTTTGACTCTGATGATTCCGATGACGACCTGATGGGTGGTCTTGAGCCAGCAGATGAATCAGATCTTGACGATGATGATTTTAGTGGCATTTTAGAGGATGCTGATGAGTCGGACCTGGAGGGTGAGCTCGGTAGTTTCGGAGAAGACGATTCCGATATGAGCATGGTTTTCGATGAGGATGAAGGAGAAGTGAATGATGATTTCTCTGATCTGGGTGACTTTGATGACGAGGACTATGAAGGTCTCGCAGATGATTCTGATGAGTATGCTTACGCTGGTGCTGGCGATGACGGAGAAAAATCGGGCTTCCTTAAATACCTGATTATTGGAATATCCGGAATTGTAGTAGTGGCACTTGCCTTGTTCTATTTCTCCGGTTTCTTCGATGGTGAGAAGAAGGAAACTCCTAAACTTACCAAAACAGAGAAAAAGCCACCTGCTAAAAAACCTGAAGCAAAAAAGCCTGCTCCTAAGGAAACTGAATCAGAGAAAACAGAAACCAAGCCGGTAGAAACTAAACCTGCTGAAAAACCAGTTGTAGATAATACTCCGGAAGTGGTGAATACTACACCTACCTCTGTAGCGGCAGGGACGGTCACCACACTTTCTGAAAGAAATGGTAATGCTTACATCGTAGTGGCAAGTTTTATAGATTCAGATTTAGCTTTAGATCATGCAAATCAGCTGGCGGACGAAGGAAAAAGTCCTTACGTAATTCCTCCATTTGGTAGCTCTAAGTACTCCAGGGTAGGAATTGCAGAGTTCGATACCTTCGAAGGAGCAGCATCAGCACTTGACAATTATAAGGCTGAATATGGTGATGATATTTGGGCATTGAGATACTAAAAAGTGTCTCTTTGCTCTATAATTTTTAATGAAGCTATTCGTTATCCTTTTGTATGAATAATTTGGTGTTAGCGCAGATAGACTCCACTGCATTGGGTACGCCCGAACAGGAGCCTATCACTATTCTTGATTTGTTATTGAACGGGGGATATATGATGATCCCCATTCTTTTGTTATGGATTGTAGCAGTCTATATTTTTTTTGAAAGACTCGCCACTATTCGAAAAGCTTCAACAACTCCTCCGAGTTTTAAAGATGAAATCAGAAATAAGGTAATAGGTGGAGATATATCCGGTGCCCGGTTGTTTTGTCAGCAGACAAATACACCCATTGCTTACATGATTGAAAAAGGGCTGTCAAGAATCGGTAGTCCACTCAAAAACATAGAAGTCGCAATAGAAAATATAGGGAAAATAGAGGTTTATAAATTGGAGAAAAACCTTAGTTTGTTAGCCACCATATCGGGGGCTGCACCTATGATTGGATTCCTCGGGACTGTTACAGGTATGATCCAGGCATTTATCTCTATTGCACAGCAGGAAGGAGCTGTAAGCCCTAAGTTACTTTCCGGAGGTATTTATGAGGCGATGGTGACCACAGCAGCTGGTTTGTTCGTAGGAATCCTTACTTACCTGGGATACAATTTTCTGGTTGGACGGGTACAGAAAGTAGTACACAACATGGAATACAATTCCATAGAGTTCATCGATTTATTACAAGAGCCTCAGAAATGAATTTAAATTCCAAACATAAGGTACAGGCAGCATTTAGCACTTCATCAATGACGGATGTGGTATTTCTATTGTTGATTTTCTTTATGTTGACCTCTTCTTTTATTACGCCGTCAGGACTTCCCGTTAATTTGCCAACGAGCAAAAGCTCAACGATTGTATTACAAAAGGTGAGCGTGACAATAACCAACAGGGGTGAGTTTTACGTTAATGATAAGAAAACAGGGTTAGGCAAACTGAAGATGGTTTTAAGAAGTGAGTTTGCCGGAAAGGAAGGACTTGTAGTTTTACATTGTGACAAAGATGTGAAAGTGCAGGATTTGATATCTGTTGCAGACATTGCCACATCGCTGGAAGCAAAAGTTTCGATTGCTACAAAACCGAACTAATATGAGCGAGGAACAGGACAAGAAAAGTAAAAGACAAGCATTGCTGATCACTGCCGCTATTCAGGCAGTGTTGCTGTTATTGGTTGTTTTTATCATAGCCTGGAGAGCTCCTGATCCGCCTATTCCTGAATATGGAATAGAACTCAATTTTGGCCTGCAGAATACAGGTAGTGGTGAAGTACAACCAGAATCCGATACCGATAACAATAGTCAGGAAGAGACTGTCAACGAGGAAACTGTTGAAAACGAAACACAGACAGAAACAACTGAAAACACTGATGTGGAAGAAGTGACTGAAGATACTCCGGATGTTTCACAACCAGTCGAAGATACCTCTGCAGATATTCCAGAAGAAACTACTGAAACAGTTCCTGAGACAACTAATACGACTGATAGTCCTGATGTGGTGCCTGAGACTAAACCAGAGGAAAAACCTGTTGAAGAGGTTAAGCCAGAAGTAAAAGAAACTAAGCAGCAAGAAGAAAAGAAACCTGCGGAGACTAAACCTGTTGAAACACCCAAAACGGAAGAGAACTCAGGTAGTAGCTCAGTTAAAAATAGTGATGAGAAAAATGATGCTACGGGAAATGGAAATACCAAAGAGCAGGGTGATCAGGGCGATAAGGAAGGAAGTGTTGATGAAAGAGCCTTATTTGGTAACCAGGGGAGTAGCAATGGTTCTACATTGGAACTGGCAGGTTGGCAATGGGATGATGAGCCCGAGCCGGATGATACCTCACAGGAAAGTGGGAAAATCGTGTTTCAAATAACTGTTGATGAAGATGGTTATATTACCAGAATTATCACACTGGAAAAAACTGTTACCCCAAAAGTAGAGCAAGTCTACAGAAAAGCTGTAGAAGAATTGACTTTCAGTAAAAAATCTGATTATTCCGCAGCTAACTCCAGTACGGGTAAAATTACATTTATCATCAAAGCAAATTAATTCCCCAAATGACATACGATCAGGTATTAGACTATTTGTTTAGTCAATTGCCGATGTATCAAAAGCAAGGTAAGGCAGCTTTTAAAAAAGACCTGACCAACATCATCGCATTATCTGAAATTCTGGGAAATCCACACCAGCAGTTTAAGTCTGTACACCTGGCAGGGACAAACGGGAAAGGCAGTTGTGCACATTCGATTGCCTCTGTTTTGCAGGAAGCGGGTTATAAAGTAGGCTTGTACACCTCACCGCATTTAAAAGATTACCGCGAAAGGATCAGAATCAATGGTGAGATGATCAGTGAGGAGGCGGTGATTTCATTCGTTGAAACAATACGAGATGCTATTAGGGATATCAGTCCATCTTTTTTTGAGATCACGGTAGCGATGGCCTTTGATTACTTTGCGCGTGAGAAAGTTGATATTGCTATCATTGAAACGGGTCTGGGTGGTAGATTGGATAGCACCAATATCCTGATGCCGGAATTATCAGTGATTACTTCGATCGGGATGGACCACATGCAAATGCTTGGTGATACAGTAGAAAAAATTGCGGGAGAAAAGGCCGGGATTATCAAACCGGGCGTGCCTGTCGTTTTGCCAAAAGGCCTACAGGCAAGCGTCAAATCCGTTTTTGAGCAAAAAGCACTTTTAGAGGAAAGTCCGCTCAATACCAATGCTGACAGTTACAGCATCGAAAAAAACACCAACGGATCATTAGCTGTCAGTCAGAATGGCCAAATCAGCTTTCCGAATTTAATCCCCGGAATCAAAGGGAACTTCTATTTGAAAAATCTCCCTACAATCATTGAAAGCATCAATGAATTGAAGAAAAGAGGTTTTTCTATCAGTGATGCTCATCTGATCGATGGCATCAGACAAGTTGTTACCAATACTGGGCTCAAAGGTCGTTGGCAGAAATTAATTGAAAATCCGCTGGTTATCACTGATGTTGGACACAATGAAGACGGCTGGAATGAGATTCTTAATCAATTTGAAGAACTAAAATTCAGACAGCTACATATCGTTTTGGGAATGGTCAGTGATAAAGAAGTTGATGAAATTTTTGATTTGCTTCCATCAGATGCAATATATTATCTTTGCGAACCGAATATTGTGAGAGCCATGCCAGTAGAACGACTGGTTGAGGGTGCAATAAGATCGGGCTTTACATACACAGTTTGTAAAGATGTAAATGATTGTATTGAAAAAGCCAGAAGTTTTGCCATTGCAGACGATTTTATTTTTGTCGGTGGCAGTACTTTCGTCGTGGCGGAAATAAATGATTTGTGAGAAGAAAATTAGAAAGATTCGCTCAAAATAAGCTGAGTAGAAACGTTCTGGAAGACGGAAAGGAAATCTTTGAGACGATCAAAGGTAAATGGCATGAGTTCTTCGGAAACGATCAGCCATTGGTTGTGGAATTAGGCTGTGGACGTGGTGAATATACGATCGGGCTGGCGCAGAACGAACCTCATAAAAATTACATCGGTGTAGACATTAAGGGAGACAGAATCTGGAAAGGCAGTACCCAGGCGATGGAATTTGGTCTCGATCATGTTGCCTTTTTACGAACTCAAATTGTTTTATTAGATAAATTTTTTGAAAAGGGAGAGATCTCTGAAATATGGATTACTTTTCCTGATCCGCGCCCAAAAGACAGAGATATCAAACGACGTTTGACAAGTCCCAGGTTTTTGAAAATGTATAGGGAGCTGTTAAAGAAAGACGGCTGGATCAGGTTTAAAACCGATAATACACCGCTTTTCGATTATACCCTCGAACTTTTTGATACTGATGTTCAAGTAAAAGACCTGGAGTACACTCACGATTTATACAATTCACCTCTTCTGGAAGAGCATTACGGTGTGAAAACCAAGTATGAAAAGATTTTTACGGAAAAAGGAGAGGATATCAAATATATGAAATTTAGGTTTGCATAACCTTATAACAATACGACAATGAAGCTTTCACTGGTAATTACTGTTTACAACGAAGAGGACAACATAGAACCTATGATCCAGCAGGTTTCAGATGCTTTATCTGACTGGGATTATGAAGTGATTTTTGTTGATGACGGCTCCAGCGATAAGACCAGAGAAAACATCAAAAAATTCAGTAACAAGCATGTTAAAATGGTTATTCTGAATAAAAACTACGGACAAACTACAGCGATGGCCGCTGGTATGGATCATGCTACAGGAGAATACGTTGTTACCCTCGATGGTGATCTTCAGAATGATCCAGCCGACATTCCCGCAATGGTTAAAAAGCTGGAAGACGAAGATCTGGATGTTGTTGCTGGTATCAGGGCCAAGCGAAAGGATGGTATGCTTTTGAGAAAAGTTCCCAGTAAAATAGCCAATGCCATGATCCGAAAGCTGACAGGCGTTTATCTGCACGATTACGGCTGTACGCTCAAAGTATTCAGACAGGAAATAGCTAAAAGTCTGGGTTTATATGGTGAATTGCATCGATTCATCCCAGTATTGGCTCAGCTGCAGGGAGCTCAATTGTCAGAAATGCCTGTAAATCATCATCCTAGAATTCATGGCGAGAGTAAGTACGGATTGGGTAGAACTTTTAAGGTACTCAGCGATCTGATGCTGATGGTTTTTCTGCAAAAATACCTGCAGAAGCCAATGCATTTATTTGGTACTGCAGGAATTTTGACCTTTCTAACTGGTGGCGCTATTTCTTTTTACCTGTTGGTCATCAAAATCATGGGGGAGGAAATAGGAGGAAGGCCATTGCTGACACTTGGTGTGACTTTACTGTTGGGAGGTGTTCAGTTGATCACAATTGGTTTAGTGGCAGAACTGATCGTACGAACGTACTTCGAGGCTCAGGATAAGAAAACCTACCGGGTAAAACGCGTTTTCGTTGGAGAAGGGGAAGCTTAAAAAATACCTGCAAACGGTAGGGAAGTTCGCCATTACCGGATTGGCACTTTACTTTGTTTTCAGAAAAATAGACTTTGAAGAGGCCGAAGAAATCATTGGTAAGGTAGATTTAGGCTACCTTCTGATAGCTACGATATTTTTCATTGCCTCAAAAGTAGTTTCATCTCTCAGGCTCAATCAATATTTTAAAGCTATTCCATTGGAATTAGGAGAAGGCTACAATCTCCGACTATACTGGATTGGTATGTTTTACAATTTGTTTCTTCCAGGAGGAATTGGAGGGGATGGCTATAAGGTTTATCTACTCAACAAGCAATATCGCACGGGAGTGAAACAACTTGTTGCAGCAACCCTGATCGATCGGGTGAGTGGATTGATGGCCTTGCTGTTTCTGCTGCTTGTTTTGGCTTTATTCATCATTCCTGTTTCTTTTTTGCATGGATATGACTGGTTGATTTATTTGGGTTTAATTATCGGATATCCTGCCTACTACCTTTTTAACAAGCTTTTCTTTCGATCTTATATCAGCAAACTAATGGTTACCAGTTTGTATTCTTTGTTAGTACAGGGACTTCAGCTACTATCTGCTTATTTTATATTAGGCTCACTGGGTGTTGATACAAATATTCTTGCCTATCAAATTCTTTTTTTGGCGTCATCGATCGTTGCAGTATTACCTTTTACTATCGGAGGTGTGGGCGCCAGGGAATTGACATTTGTTCTGGGGCATGAATACCTGGGTGTTGATCAAAACGTGGCAGTAGTCTTTAGCTTTTTGTTTTTCTTCATAACAGCAGTGGTGTCTTTGGGAGGTGCATTTCTCAAATCCTCGAAATAAGCTTTTTGAAATTGTCTAAAATATCAATAAACTTAAATTGATAAAGTAAATTGTAACACATTGAAATATCCTTTTGATCCATCCTTTCGAAATCATGCCTTGCTGGCTGTCGGCTTGGGAATCTGGATTTTTGTGTTTTTGTATTTTACAGAACCATTGGATGTGAATGAGCTTTCCGATTTGGAAAAATTGATTTATTTGCCTCTATATGGTCTTTTTGGAGCCTTTTCCTATTTACTATCCCTCATTTTCCAACATTTGATGTTCAAAAGGATGAAGGCCTTATGGCAATTGAAGAATGAGGTGCTTTATAACGTTTCCTTTATATTAATCACTTTCGTGGCAATGCGATCCTATTACTTGTATGTAGTCATGATCGGTGAGCAAAACCCCTATACCCTGACGTACTATTCGCTTCATATATTCTTGCCTGCATTACTGACCTTGTTTCCTGTAGTATTGCTCGGTAGGTGGGGATTAGGTAAGCTGCACGAACAACAGAATAGGGAAAATATGATCGAAATAAAAGGAGATGGTCATTATGAAACCCTCCGTATTCAGCTCCGGCAGTTGTTATTTGTGCAATCTTCAGACAATTACGTAGAAGTCAGCTACACCGAAGATGGTCAAATCAAAAAATCACTGATTAGGACAAGAATATCAGACGTTGAAAAAGCAAATACTGAATTGTTGAAAACGCATCGTTCCTATCTGATTAATCCGGCTCATTTTAAAAGCTGGAAAAGTAAAAAAAGCAAACTTTTTGTTACGCTTTCCAATGATATGGAAGTGCCCGTTTCCAAGACCTTTACCAAAAGTGTAAAAGAGGCATTGAGTTTCGCCCCAAAATAGCCTTGTTTCACCACAGGGGTTGAAATACATGATATTCAGGCCATTTTCTCTGATAGTTTTGAACCAAAAAATATCAGTTGAATATGAAAAGAATAATTGCGATTTGGTTCTTGTCTTTCTTGTTTTTGGAGGTAAATGCTCAGTCAAATCACACACCTGAGGTCTTTTTGATAGGTGTGATGCATCAGGTTCCTAAAATTGTGAAGAATAGTTATAGACCACTGCTTAAAGAAGCTATTAAATATCAGCCTGAGGCGATATATGTAGAACGTCAGCGGCCAGAAGACACCCTTAGTCTGCAAAATTACGAAGGACATAGATTTTTACCATTTAGTGATAGCATAGCCTCAGCTTTTCATGAGAATAAAGAAAGAACAAAAAAACTTCTGCAGTCGAAGGTTAGGGAACTGTCCAAAGATGATTTTGCATATTTGAGTCAATACTTTGCTGCCAATCGGGACAAGGCAAACTGGTACTATTATGGATTGATGGCTCACTATGGAGGAGGAGGCAGCAGGAAGCCTTTAAGAAATGAAGGCAGTGATCTTTCCCTGAAGCTGGCATGGGAAATGAATATCAATTTTATCCATTCGATGGATTATCAGCATGAAACGCAGGAATATTATGAGTTTTCGCAGCAATGTTATCGGCAGAGTCAGCAAGATGGTCAGATTAACATACTGCGTAAAAACAACAAAAGAGACTATAACAGGGCTATTATTCCAGCTTTGTTTGGTCGGTTGGGATATTACACTAATCGGTTGCGTACTTTGAATAGTTATCATCAGACCAATAGGTTTGAGTTTAGAATTACGGAGGAAGACGCATGTAAGCGTGGTGCAGAGGTCTGGGATAGAAGAAATGCAGGGATGGCTTACAACATTGGTTCGCAGATTCTCGAAAACAACCATAAAAAGTCAGTTGTAGTAGTGGGCGCCGGTCATATCATCGGATTGAAAGCGGCTTTGGAGGATCAGTTTCCAGGGATTAAGATCAGGACGATATATGAGCTGGACAAATAGTTTTAGGACGGAGAAACGATGTTTTGGTATCTAATTGAACTTGTTAGCAATCCAATAATTCTTAATCGTATCAGCATGTTGGATGTAGCAATGTAGAGTTAAAATTCTAATCAAATAATTTCGACAGTTTGAGCACGTACTTTAATAGTTATTTGCTTTAGTTTTGCTGTTTAATTCAATTAATATATTTGATACGTAAAATGTCAGAAAAAGGAAACAATACGGAAGAAGTAAAGGAGCGTTCACTGAACTTTCTGGAGCAAATCATTGAAGAAGATTTAAGCAACGGAATGGACAAACAACAGCTTCGGTTCCGTTTTCCACCTGAACCAAATGGTTACCTACATGTAGGACATACGAAAGCGATCGCCATCAATTTTGGTTTGGGACAGCGATACAACGCGCCTGTCAATCTGCGTTTTGATGACACTAATCCGGCAAAGGAGGATCAGGAATATGTAGATGCCATCAAAGAGGACATTGCCTGGCTGGGTTATCAGTGGAATCAGGAGTGTTATTCATCGGATTATTTTCAGCAATTGTATGACTGGGCTGTTGAATTAATCAAGGAAGGAAAAGCTTATGTAGATTCTCAATCCTCAGAGGATATGGCTGAGCAAAAAGGAACACCAACTAAACCTGGCGTTGCTGGGCCTTACAGAGATAGAAGTGTAGACGAAAACCTTGATTTATTCGAAAGAATGAAGAGCGGTGAGTTTGAGGAAGGCACACACGTGCTGCGGGCTAAGATTGATATGGAGCACCCCAATATGCTGATGCGTGATCCATTGATGTATAGGATCATGAAAAAGTCGCATCACAGAACGGGTGATGACTGGTGTATTTATCCAATGTACGATTGGACCCATGGTGAGAGTGATTACATTGAAGGAGTTTCTCATTCGCTTTGTTCGCTGGAATTTAAACCTCACAGGGAACTGTATGAGTGGTTTGTCGATGAAGTGAAGGAGAATGATGATTTGGTGCCAAAACAGCGGGAATTTGCGCGATTAAACCTCAACTATACGGTTACCAGTAAGCGAAAACTAGCCAGACTGGTGGATGAGGGCATTGTTTCCGGATGGGATGATCCCAGAATGCCGACTGTTTCTGCATTTAGAAGGAGAGGATTCACGCCTGCTTCCGTGAGAGAATTCATCGATAGAGTAGGTGTAGCTAAAAGAGATAATATCATAGATTTATCGCTGCTTGAGTTTTGTGTGAGAGAAGACCTAAATAAGATTGCCCCGAGGGTGATGGCAGTTCTCAATCCCGTAAAACTCGTTATCACTAACTATCCAGAAGGACATGACGAGTGGCTGGATGCCGAAAATAATCCTGAGGATGAAACTGCCGGTAGCAGAAAAGTGCCATTTTCGAAGGAGTTATATATTGAAAGAGAGGATTTCAAAGAGGAGGCGAATAGAAAGTTTTTCAGATTAACACTGGGCAAAGAAGTGAGGCTTAAAAATGCCTACATCATCAAAGGTGAAAGCGTGGTAAAGGATGAGGCAGGAAATATTACTGAGATTCACTGCACTTATGATCCTAAGAGTAGGAGTGGCAGTGGAACAGAAGAAAGCCTCAGAAAGGTGAAGGGTACCTTACATTGGGTTTCCATTCAGCATGCGATACCAGTGGAGGTAAGACAATACGACAGGCTGTTTATGGATGAAGCACCGGATGGTTACAAAGAGAAAGATTTCATGGAGTTTTTAAACCCTGATTCCTTGCAGATAATCACCGGCTATGCTGAGCCTAGTTTAAAGGATGCTAAAACAGGAGATAGGTTCCAATTTCAGAGAATTGGCTATTTCAACATAGACTTGGATTCTACAGCTGATAAAATTGTTTTTAACAAGACTGTAGGTCTCAGGGACAACTGGGCGAAGAAGAAGTAATTTCCATTGGATTTTTGAAATTTAAAGTCACTTAGCAGTTTATGTTAAGTGACTTTTTCATTGTAAAGGATTATTTAGGTGGAAAACCTAATTTTTTATGAAATTATTTAGTTGCCTTTTTTTATTGCTTTCAATCGGATACTTTGGAAATGCGCAGATTAGCATTAAGTATCAATCAAAAGACTCCATACTTTTTGTACCTCAAAAAATAGAATGGCTGGATCTGAATTGTGAAGATTTAGAGGTTTTTAGCAGGGAAACGGAAAAACTTTCTAACCTGAAAATTCTTTATCTCGATAATTGTCGGTTGTCTGATTTGCCTGAATCTGTTCGTTTTATTCCCAGCCTGAAGATACTGAACGTCAGTGGTAATCAATTGAGTAAGATACCTAGCGAATTTAAGAGCCTTCAAAATATTGATGTCATTAATGTAAGAGGTAATGCATTTAAAAAGTTGCCAAAAGTATTGATGAATTTTCCTTTGTTAAGAGAGCTTGATCTGGGTGAAAATGATGCATTGCAGTTGAAAAAATCGATGCAGGTTCTGTCGGGAATCAAGTTACTGGACAAGTTGTATCTCGATGGGACCGGAATCAGAAAGCTTCCGAAGAAGTTTACAGAACTGAAAATACTTCAGGAATTAAGCATCGGCAATAACCGTGAAATGGATATGATACAAATGTTCGATGTGCTTTCCGATATGAAGTCGTTGCAAGTATTGAGTCTGGAAAACAGCGCTATTACGGAGTTACCCTCTAATCTTTCTACTATATCTTCATTGGCCGGATTGGTACTCGACCAAAATGAAGAAATTGACATGGAATCTGTTATTGATTACGTCCAAAAATCGGGTAATATAAAAGTGCTTTTACTGCGAAGCAATAACTTAACTACACTACCTGATAATCTTTCAGGATTGAGCGGTTTGGCAGTATTGGAACTAGGAGAAAACCAGTTTTCTGACGCTGAGCAGCAAAGAATCACCGAAGCACTGAAGGATACGAAAGTGAATTTTTAAACTTAATTTAGTCGTTTAGTAATTCTTCAATTTTCTTTTCCATGAGAGGTATCATATGGCTTCCATATCCTGACATGGAGTAGGCTATGTTTCCTTCTTTGTCTATGATGATGTTAGTAGGAAATGAAGATACTCCCCAGTCTGAAGCCACCCTTTTACCATCGGGAGCAATGGTGTAATCAAACTTTTTCTTTTCCAGGAATCTTTCAATCTGTGTTTTTTCGTCATTGGCAATTGCTAAAAATAGTACATCGTCATCCTGATACTTTTCAACAAACTTATTGAGGTGTGGCATTTCCATGACGCAGGGTTTACATGCGATGAACCAGAAATTTAGTACTATCACTTTTCCTTTTTGATCTGCCAGACTGATTTTGTTGCCATCCATATCGGTGATAGAAAATGGTATCATTTCTTTGCCTACCTCAGTCCGTTGACCAGCTAATGCTCTTTCTTCCTGTAAGGCCTTAGCTTTAGCGATTTCCTCTTCGCTGGCTTCTTCAAATACGATAGTTTTTATATTATTCTGATTATCAAGAAAGAAAGCTGGTTTATAATTGGCATTTCCTAAGTAGTCCTTTAAACTACTCAATTCTAACTTATCTCCGTTTTCAAGGAAGTAACTCATTCCCGACCCCAGATTGATTTTTCCTCCTAGCTCCTGTATGGTTTTTCTTTTGAGGTTTTTATCGATAAAATCATATTCCTGAGCGAACGAAGTAAATGAGATTAATAAGATAATGGCGAGTATAATAGGGCTTTTCATAAACAGTTAAATGATAGATTAATATATGTGTTGGCACTACAAATAGTAAATAATTAAGAGTAAATTCTGATAATTCTTTGATATTTGCAAGTTTATTATGTGAAGTTTCAATTGTCGGAAGCAGTGTGTATCTCGAGTAGTCTGCTCCAAATAGAAAGTTCGCAAGGTATGTTCATATAATTGATAATGTATTGGCTAATCATTGACTTAGCGTTCAAAATAATACAAACTGTAAGTGACAGTTAACGATACCTGTAAGCCAGTTTATGATCATTCCCCAATGATGCTCCATTCAATCCGGTCTTTAGCTGTCGAAAAATAAATCGTCCAGCAATGCACCAAAATGTATACAGTTGTTTTTAATCTATCGTGTATTGACTGATTGAGGATCCGTAATTGAGAACATGCTGGTGCTGAAATACATAAAAAAAGGTCAATCCTTTCAGATCAACCCTGTTTTTAATTGGTAGTCAAAGGTCTTATATTTCATCTTTTTTACCTGGCGGGATCCTTTCTTCTAAAGCCTTTTCAAGTGATCTATTGCAGGTTTAATGACTATCAAAACATATATTGTAAAAATGGTGTGTGTTAATTTTTACAATTTGAAGATAGCATAATAATTGATCCCAATTTCGATTAATCGATTAATGGATAATTAAGTCCGATGGAGGCTTGTTTTTAATCGAAAGACTATTTTTCGCGTTGCTTCTACAGGAAGGTATTAAGGAGCTTGTTTTTCTTTGATTAGGTTGAAAGGAATTTGAAACCATTCAAAAAAATGAGTTTGTGTATCATTTCTATATTGCTGAACTTATCGCAAGTATCGATCATACAGATCAATCAAATTTTGAGGTTTCATACATTATTGAATATCGCCAAAAATTATTATAACTATGAGAATTACAATTTTACTGTTAGTCCTGTTGACTTTCAGTTGTACAAGAGTTCCTGATCCGAAAGCCGCTCGTGAGGCAGAAATTTCTGAGTGGCAACAACAGGCCAATGATATCACCATTATCAGAGATATTTATGGAGTAGCTCATGTTTACGGAAAAACCGATGCTGATGCAGTCTTTGGTTTGATGTATGCACAGTGTGAAGATGACTTTAAAAGAGTTGAAAGAAATTACGTTTGGGCAATTGGGCGTTTGGCCGAAGTAGAAGGGGAAGAGGCACTTTACAGTGATTTACGCGCCAGGCTGTTCATGACACAGGACGAGGCAATTGCTTACTATGAGCAGTCACCTGAATGGCTGAAAAAGTTATGTAATGCCTATGCAGATGGGATTAATTATTTTCTGCACACCCACCCAGAGGTAAAGCCTGATTTATTGACAAGATTCGAACCCTGGATGACCATGTATTTCACCGAAGGATCTATTGGGGGTGATATCGAAAGAGTTTCGACAAGAAGAATCAAAGCATTTTATGAAAACAAAAAAGCAATTGCTTTGAATGAGGAAGGAAACAGTTTGATGATAGATGATCCTTTTGATGAACCAAAAGGCTCTAATGGTTTCGCTATTAGCGGAAAGCTTACTGAGTCTGGAGACGCCATGCTGCTGATTAATCCACATACTTCCTTTTATTTCAGAGGAGAGTATCATGCTGTCAGCGAGGAGGGATTAAATGCATATGGCGCAATTACCTGGGGCCAGTTTTTCATTTATCAGGGTTTTAATGAAAAAACAGGCTGGATGCATACCTCCACATACACCGACGTAATTGATGAATATATCGAAGAAGTTAGTGAACAAGATGGGAAAATGGTCTATCGCTATGGTGATGAAATGAGGCCAGTTGAGACTTTGTCGGTGGTGCTGAAGTACAAGGATGGAGATACTGTCAAAGAAAGGGAATTTCCTATGTACCGAACACATCATGGTCCTGTTACACACATGATCGACGATAAGTGGGTTTCAACAGCGTTGATGTGGAAGCCAGTAGAAGCGTTGACGCAATCATACACTCGTACAAAACTAAATGGGCATAAAGAATTCCGGGAAATGATGAATATCAGAACTAATTCTTCCAATAACACTGTTTATGCGGATGCCGAAGGAAACATTGCCTACTATCATGGTAATTTCGTCCCTGTGAGAGATGTGCAATTCGACTTTTCCAAGCCAGTTGATGGGACCAATCCGGCTACTGACTGGCAGGGACTTCATTCCGTTGATGAAACGATCACCTTGCTAAATCCTGCCAATGGATGGTTACAAAATTGTAATTCTACTCCGTTTACAGCTGCGATGGAATACAGTCCAAAGCAAGAGGATTATCCCTATTACATGTCGACTGCTCCGGAGAACTTTAGAGGTGTACACGCCATCAAGTTATTAAAAAATAGCAGTAACATGACCCTCGACAAATTGATTGAAGTAGCATATGATCCCTATTTACCTGCTTTTGAAAAAGTGATTCCGGGAGTGATTGAAGCCTATGATCGGTATGGTTCAGGCTATGCTAAAGTGAAAGGTGCCATAGATGTTCTCAGAGAATGGGATTTGAAGACAGGAAAAGAATCAGTTGGCATGTCGCTAGCTCATTATTATGGTATGCAGTTAAGACAGAATGCTAAAATTCCCGATGGTCTGCGAGGTATGAATCGATTTCATTATTTTGGAATCAGTTTACCTGAAAAAGAGCGACTGAAGCATTTCAGTGCTTCGGTCGATCAATTGGAAAATGATTTTGGTAGCTGGAATACGCCATGGGGAGAAATTAATAGGTTTCAGCGAGTTGATGGAGCTATAGATCTGCAATTTGATGACAATGCGCCTAGTATAGCAGTAGGTTTGACAACCGGAAGGTGGGGAGCCCTAGCGGCTTATGGTATGCGGGGCAATCAGGATGTGAAGAAGATATATGGAACAAGGGGTAACAGCTTTGTCGCTGCAGTAGAGTTTGGTGATAAGCTAAAAGCTAAAAGCTTGTTGGCTGGAGGTCAGAGTGGAGATCCGGAATCACCGCATTTTTATGACCAGGCCCAGCGTTACGCTGATGGTGAGTTTAAAGACGTGTTTTTCTACAGAGAAGATGTAGAGAAGAATGCTGAAAAAACCTACCAGCCTGGTAAATAGTTGTTAAAAGGTTCATGTGAAGAGGTTGCGCGAT
>JBCBHL010000115.1:0-19225 GCA_038525605.1 Bacteroidota bacterium | reverse complement strand
AATTTTCTTGGAGTACAATGATTTCATTCAATGAATCAAGATCTGATAAATATGCTATTTTGAGACTCTCGCCGTCCTTTTTGAGTCGGTTATTTCTGACATCCTTCAGATAATCTGCACCCTTTTCATAGTCTTCTAATTTGAAATAAGCGGCAGCAAGCCACCACTGTAATTCATCATTTTGGTTCCAGTCAGGATATTTTGATTTTACCTGAAGCCACATGTCTTTTGCCTCATTATATGACTCAAGATGATAAGCGCTTAAACCATAAAAGAAAGAAGCATATTCACCAAAATTATGTTTTGCTGATGAAACAATCAGACTTCTAAAAGCATCTTTGGCTACTCTGTATTCCTTGTTGTTTAATAACCTTTTTGCTTCCAGATAATCAGCCTGATAGTTCTGGCCAAAAGATACAAAGGTTATTATGCATGTAATTATTACAGAAAATATGTATTTGATCATATTATTCCCATTCGATTGTTGCAGGTGGTTTCGAACTAATGTCGTAAACGACTCTGTTCACACCCTTCACTTTATTGATAATGTCATTGGATACATCCGCCAGAAAGTCATAAGGTAAATGAACCCAGTCAGCGGTCATACCATCCAAACTGGTTACAGCTCTCAGAGCCACTACCTGCTCATAGGTACGTTCATCTCCCATCACGCCAACAGACTGAATTGGTAGCAATACCGAGCCTGCCTGCCAAACCTGATCATAAAGACCGGAATTTTTAAGACCTCCTATAAAAATATGATCCACTTCCTGCAATATACGTACTTTTTCAGGAGTAATATCTCCCAGGATTCTTATACCAAGTCCGGGACCGGGAAATGGGTGTCTACCTAAAATACTTTGATCGATACCAAGAGTTCTTCCGACGTTCCTTACTTCGTCTTTGAATAGTGTATTGAGTGGTTCAACCACTTTCAATTTCATGGTTTCAGGTAAACCTCCTACGTTGTGATGCGATTTGATTGTCGCTGAAGGTCCTTTAACCGAAACAGATTCGATGACATCAGGATAAATCGTACCCTGTCCCAACCACTTTACATTATCAATTTTATGAGCTTCTCTATCGAAAACCTCTATAAATACTCTTCCTATTGCCTTTCTCTTCGCCTCGGGTTCTGTTAGCCCTTTCAAAGCATTGTAAAAATCCTCCTTTGCATCAACACCGATTACATTTAATCCCATGTGCTTGTAAGAGGCTAAGACTTCTTCAAATTCATTCTTGCGGAGTAATCCGTTATCAACGAAAATGCAATATAAATTGCTGCCAATTGCCTGATGAATCAATGTAGCGGCAACAGATGAATCAACTCCTCCCGACAAGCCTAACACCACTTTGTCATCACCTAATTTCTCTTTGAGCTCGCTCACGGTCGTTTCTACAAACTGACTGGACGTCCAGTTTCCTGAGCATTTGCAAATATTCAACACAAAATTACCAATAAGCAGTTTCCCTTGTTCACTATGGGTAACTTCCGGGTGGAATTGAATACCGTAGGTGTTTTCACCAACTACTTTAAATGCAGCTACCTCAACTGTTTCTGTGCTGGCAATGATCTCAAATCCTTCAGGAATCTTTTTGATCGTATCACTGTGAGACATCCATACCTGAGAGTTGGTGTTGATTCCCTCTGTTAGCTCATTTTGTACTGGCAACTTAGCAAGCTTTGCTCTACCATATTCACGGATATCAGAAGGCATCACTTCACCTCCAAATTTCTTTGCCATCAACTGAGCACCGTAGCACACTCCCAGTAGAGGCATCTTGTTTCTAAACAAAGAAAAATCAATGTCTGGCGCACCTTCCTCCCTTACTGAACAGGGGCTTCCTGATAAGATAACCCCAATAAAATCGTCGGCATTTTCGGGAATATGATTGAATGGATGAATTTCGCAATATACGTTAAGCTCTCTGACTCTTCTGGCAATTAATTGCGTATATTGAGATCCAAAATCAAGTATGAGTATTTTCTCTGTCATGGCGCAAAAATAGTATAGCGAGCAATGAAAAGTAAGGTTTATCAAAAGAGTTTTTCATCAGCTGAACATCAACTAAAAACTACCGGAAGCTAACTAAAAATCATTATCCTCCAGCAGCTTCAAATAGATATCCATTTGCTGAAGACAGTCTTTATATTTCCTCACCTTTGCTGATAGCGTATATCTGATGGTAGATATATAATTTGAAAATTCTTTGTTGAAATAAATCGACTTGTCTTGTATTTTCCCACCTACAAAATCCATGTTTTTCGATATATATGGAAAATAACTCTCTGTTAAGGTATTGGTTGCATTTGTTTCAATAGCTTTTGTCCACAGGAAGTATTCATACAGATTGATGGTTTCCGTCTTCAGTTCATAATCTTTGATCCATCGTACATCTCCGGATTCTATCAATGCCAGGTAGGCATTTTTTCTAAAGTAAACATTGTTGTAATCCAATATCTGGAACATCTGTGCATTGATGTATTCAATATCTTCCTTATTACGCAATTTGAAGAGCATGGTATCTATTTTTCCCAAAACCCGTTCTGATCTCTCAATGGCGATTTTCAGGTTCAATTTATTACCTTCAGTTTCATCTTTAATGTATTTAAAGTGATTTCTCATAATTTTCTGCTGCCTCACGGAAACAGAATAGTTATTGAGCTGAAAGGCAATTAAAATTCCTAACACAACTACGACAAAACCAATTAAATGGTCTTTCCAGTTAATTTTTTTCATAGAACTCCAATATAAAAAATGACCATCAATCTCCAATCTTGGCGATACCTATTACTCTAACTTTCAAGATCAGACTGATCGATTTATCTTCCTTTGACAAAGTTTCGCTGATCATTAAAAAAAATCACACCCTAGAACCCGAAAATCAAATATTGTCGATTCCAAGAATCCGGTAAAACTAAAAAATATTCCGGTGATTGCTATTTGTCTATCCAATATGTTCGCAACGGTAAAGTTTAGTTACCAAAAGAATCTTTCTCATAAAATTGAAATTTACGGTTTTTCCATTGATACAAAAATTGCGTAATATTAAATTTATAAAATAACTTTTAAAAAGCTGTAGAATGGTCAGATCAGTATTTAAAGACAATCGCATTGGAATGAACAAAGAGTTCCGGTTACGCGGTGAGAATCAATCCCGTCTTGAAACCTTCAGTGATGCTGTTTTTGCACTTTCTATCACTTTACTGATTGTTTCCAGTTCCGTGCCCGAAAGTTTTGAAGATATGATCAGGGTATTTGCTGATTTCATTCCCTTTGCTATGTGTATGGCATTGATCACCTACATTTGGTATGAGCACTTTCTTTTTTTTATCCGATTCGGTTTCAGGAATAAACGAATTGTTTTGCTTAATTCGATTCTGCTTTTCCTGATTTTATTTTTCGTTTATCCATTAAAATTTCTCTCCAAATTACTGGTAGGCATCTACGTTAAGCCTATTATAGGGCTATTAGGCGGAGACACAAAATGGATGTATGGCCCTCAGGAGATGTTGGATAATTTTGATCAAATGTCATGGTTATTGATCATATATGGCTTCTTTGGCACCAGCATTTTTGGTATCATGGCATTGATGTATCAATATGCGCTCAGTAAAAAGAAGGAATTGAAGCTGAATCAGATTGAAGAGTTTGATTCACGATCGAGTCTGCAAAGTCTCATCATAATGAGCGGAATTCCCTTTCTGTCAATTATCATTTCATTTCTTTTAAAATCCAGTATTTGGGGTGGTATAATAGGAGGTTTTACATACATGCTATACATTCCTCTTTTCATCTTTTTCGGAAGAAGAGGTAGGAATAAAAGACAAAAGTTACTTACTGAATTCACCGAAAAGCAAACCAAAAAAGGTTCCTAACCACGAGAAGCGTAGTATCCACCGGCTATTCCAAGAACGATTGACCCAAAAATCAATGTCACCAACATGGCCAGAAAAGTTAAAAAGAAAATATAAGCTTTGCGTTTTGCAAAACGGATGTGCAGGGAATATATTCCATATAAAATATAAAATGCATTTAAAATAATGAAAATGTAAGTATGTTCTTTTAGCACAGGGAAAACAAAAAACAATATTCGCATCAATATCCAGAAAAACCGAATATGTCCCAGCAGAAAAATACTTGCAATCAGATATTTCCAAATATTGAATTTGCTGAATTTTCTAAAAACTATCCAGCTCCCAACAGCTATAAATGGAGAAGCTGCCAGAAAATAAAACCCCAATAAAGGCACTGACTCTTTCTTTTCTGACACTTCCTCTACTTTCAAAGCAGCAAACCCTGCTCTTGCCAGTAAAAAGAATTATAAAATGCACAATAATTCGACTAATATATATAATTTTACAGCCTGTTAATAAATTAAAAAACTATGAAAAATTTAGAAAAATTTCAACTAACGAATGAAGAGATTAGTAAAATCTCTGGAGGAACTTCAAACCCCTTAATAACTCCAATTGTTTTTCCTGAGGAACTGTTGAATTATTATGGCACAGTTATCGATAATGCTCAAGAAGCTGCCGAGTCCCTATGGGAAGGTATAGAATCTTTGTTTGAATAAATTTAAAAAGTCGATTGAACAAGATTTAATCGACTTTTACACCTATCCAAAAAGCCATTTTCAAATGAGATATTATAATCTAATTGATTCAACTTTGTCACATTACGTTTTAAGCAATATCTGTGAGTATCCTTAAGTCATTTATTATGTCTTATTATCATTTGTCGAAATGTGAGTTTGATTTTTTTGATCTAATAATTAGCAAACAATATTTGATCTAGTATTTTGATATCAACCAATTGCTTCAGGATATTGAGCTGATTCCTGTCAACAAAAAACCCCAACATTTCTGTCAGGGTAGATCATTTTCTTTCTATATCACTGATTTCTTATTCTTCTCTGTATAGCAACTGATTATTTAAGAAATCATATAGTGTTAATCTTCTTAAATCGTAATAAGCAGTCCAAAAATCGCGCAGGGCTCTCACATAACTTCTCTTTGAACTATCCTTTTGTTCCAGAGCGATATTCAGGTTGGTAATATCAATTTTACCAATGAGGTACCTGTTTTGCGCAACCTGATATCTTTCCTGTGCTACTTCATCGGATTTCTTGGCTATGTCCAATTGAATTCTTAAAACATCTATTCTGCTAACCAGTGTAATCACTTCCTGATCAAAGTTCTGCTCATCCTGAGTAAGTGTATAGTCAGTCAATTGTTTATTGGCTAAAGCCGTTTTTAATCTTGCCTCATTTCTCCCCCAGGTGAGAATAGGCACACTCAAAGTGATGTTGGCAGTTTGCCGGTCGCTTAGGGTTTCATATGCGGAAACAAACGTACTATCTCCTCCATTCTGTCCAAAAGATGCAATCAGGTTGACTTGAAACCTTTGTGCTTTAGCCCTGGCCACCTCTCTGTCGGCTTCCATGCGTCGCCTACTAAACTCCACATAATCAGAACGATTTGCCCTGGCGTACTGCAATGCTTTATCTAAGTTGATATCAAACTCTGGAGTTTCTTCCGGTAAATCGAGTACATACTGCTCTACGGATAATCCTGTAAAACTATTAAGTCCCAGCCTTGCTGTTTGCAATGCCAGATTGGCACTGGCTACCTGTTGCTTGGATTGTAAGAACTGCAACTCAACCTGCAAAAGCTTATCTTTAGAAGTTGTACCTATATTATATCTCCCTTTTTCTATGTTGTAAATCGTATCATTATTGGACAGGTTAAACTCAGCAACCTGCAAATCCACCTGTGCACCCAGGTAATCAAAATATAATTCAACTGCCGTTCTGGAAATCAACTCCATATCTTCTACGAATCCTTTTTTAGATTCTTCATACCTCAATGGTTCGATTTTTTTATCCCATTTCAAATCATTGAAACCAAATATTGGCTGTACAAGCCTGATGTTAAATACATTCGAACTCCAGGTTTTAGAAAAAACATCTTCACCACTGGCATCCGGAATTGTAAAGGTGGATCTACCTATTCCCGAATTCACGGAAATCTCTCCACCTGTTAACGTAATTGGCTGGCTAAAACCAAGCGACAAATCGGAAAGACTCGCCTGATTATTAATAAATATTGAACCTCCCTGGGGTTGGTTGATTGCCTCAACGGCCCTTGTAATGCCAGGAAGGTTTCCAGACAGAACCAACTGCGGATTATAATTTGATTTAAAAAGCCTGTACTGCCAATATAGGTTTTCTTTCCTGGTTTCGGCTTGTTTGGCCCTTGGAGACATCGACTTAGCTCGTTCTATGATATCTGGCAGATTAAATTTTTCCTGAGCCGTCGCGTATAAGCTCATGGTAAGTAAAATGATTGAAAAAAATAGTTTATTCATATCTTAATGATGTTATTGGGTCTTGGTTAGCGGCTTTTCTGGCTGGTGCAATACCGAATATGAGTCCTACTAATGCAGCTACTCCAAATGAAATAAAAATTGAACTAAATGAAATAATTGTTGGTATTTCTGCAAATCTGCTTACCATAAATGCAATGATAATTCCTAATACCACACCGATAAAACCTCCGGTTACACTGATCATCATGGCTTCCAGCATGAATTGGTTGATAATATCTGATTTTTTAGCGCCCAAAGATAGTCTGAGGCCGATCTCTTTGATGCGTTCAAGTACCGATGCAAGCATGATATTCATAATCCCAATGCCTCCAACCAGCAATGAAATGCCAGCTATTGCTCCCAATACGTAGTTGAAAATATCATCTGTTTTTTGTTGCTGTTTTAGCAAAAGTTCAGGAATTTCAATTTCATAATCAACAACTCCAAAATGCTTCCTTTTAAGCAGTCTTGAAATGATATCTGCAGTGGAGGTAAGCTTTGCTGTTTCTTCAATTTGCACAACAAGCTTATCCAGCTGGTGATAATTTGCGGTTTTACCGCCACCTCCCTGTACTTCACCGTTGATAATCACTACGCCTCCACCAAATCTGCCACCGAGGCTGTTCTTCGTAACCATGTCCCTGTTCTCATACCTAATCAGCATCGTTTGCAGAGGTGTATAGATGTCCATATTGTAATCTCTTATTCCGAGATTTGAAATACTATTGTCAGTAATAATTCTCTCTTGTAAAACACCTACAATTTTAAGCCAGTTGTTCCCGCATTTGATATATTTCCCAATTGGGTCTTCAGTAGTAAAAAAACGAGATTTAACAGATTTGCCTATGATACAGACTGGAGATCCATTTTGCAATTGATAGCTGTTAAACATTCTTCCGGATTCTAGCGTGAAGTTGAATATCTCAAAATAAGCAGGTTCCACACCTACCAGCTTTCCTGATCTTCTGATGCCATTTTTGACTACAAAAGTTTCGAGTAAAACCTCCGGACTAACGTTTTTCATTCCGGGAACGACTCTTAAAATATCCTTCTGATCTCTAATAGTGAGACCTGGAGAAAACTTTTTTGTACCACTCTCCTGATTCTGGTTCTGTTCTTCCAGGTTCTCTTCTTTTTGTTCAATAACGGGTTTGATTACTATGTTATTGACTCCTACTAGCTTTATTTGCTCCCGGATTTCTTCTCGCGCTCCATTTCCAATAGCCAGCATAGCAATTACAGCAGATACGCCAAAAATAATTCCCAGACCAGTCAGTATGGACCTTACTCTGTTTGATAAAACCGCACTGTAAGCAATGTTAAGGTTTGCCAGAAACCTTTCTCTTTTCTTGTTGCTCATGCGTTTTACTTTTGAGAAATGGAAGTGCTGATCATACTGATGTCATCCTGCTCAGCTCCCTTCACTGAGGACAGATACACCTTATCACTGGCCTGTAGTCCTTCTTCGATAATCACGTGAGTTGTATTGGCTTTGCCAACGATCACCTGTTGTTTGCTAACGTTGAAACCGTCAGATTTGAAAACGTATGAGATGGAATCACCCTGACTGTGCAATGCCTCCAATGGCACATACATGACATCTTTAAATTCTTCTGTGATGATCTTATTAGAAGTAGTCATGGCAGGCCTCAATAGATCATCCACATCAGCTAATTCGATGTTTACTAAAAATACTTTTGCATCAGAGTTTTTTCTTTGTTCTCCAACATTTGCGACGCTGGTTACTGTCCCGCTCAATCGCTTTTTTGGGAAAGCATCCAGCCCAATTTCCACTATTTGCCCCTTCTTGATATTTCGTATATCAACTTCATTGACATAAGTAATTGACAGCATGCTGGTTAAATCAGGAAGAGTGGCAATTGTGGGATCCCAGGATCGAATCTGAGAACCTGTTTTCACAGCGCCATTCCAGTTTTTATGATAAATTAACATACCATCTTCCGGTGCGATGATTGTGAACTCAGAGGCAAGTTTTTGCAGACCCTCCAATTCTATTTCCTGCTTTCTTACCGCTGCGCCTACATCGCGCATTTTGGCGATGTTCTGCTTCTTTTTGATCAAAAGATTCTCCTTTGCCTGATCAAGAGCCCTCTGGGCCTTTTCAAATTCAATTCTTTTCTGATTCTGCACGGCCGGAGGCTCAAATTCAGACTGGTCGTACTCATTTTTCTTTTGCTCCATTGTGTAGCCTAAATTGATCAGATTATTTCTGGCCTCTTTCATTTGAAGCGTAGTATCCAGTTGGGTTTGTGTAAACTTTGACTGATCCTGCTGTAGTTCAATTTGAGCATCCTGAATTTTACTCATGACGGGAGAAACATCCAACCTGCCCACGTACTGGCCTTTTCTGACCACTGTACCTTCATCGATAAGATGCTGTACGGTTGTTTCATTGATTCGAAACCTTCGCATCGTTGGAGGTCCTAGGATTTTAACTGAGTTTTTTGCTTGCAGTTCGCCAGTAACATTAATATCCACCATAAAATCACCCTGTTCGACCGGGGCTATTATGTTTCGCTCTTCACCTACCTTATCAGTGCCAAAAACAAAGTATACAATCACGAGTGTGAGTACTAATACAAAGGGAATTAATATTTTTTTGGACATAGCATATTATTTTTATTCAAAGTTATTACTTGAGTTTCAATAAAAGGTTACCAACGAAACAGACTTATTCCCGACTATAAAAATCAAGCCTGCATTTATAACCAACAAACCCACTTTAGTCCCTGAAATCAGTGAGTTATATGACAATAGAACGATTTTTATTGCCTACTGTTATAGAATAAGCTTTGTGAAGTTGATCAATTTGAAAACCAATTCATATCAATGACAGGTTATTCATCAACAAAAAATCATGAAATGGGAAATTACATGGATGAAACTGAAATAGTCTCAAAGGAGGTGTTAAAAAACTCTAAATAATGTGTTAAAATGCTAATCTTCGTCCCAAATCAGGGCCGCCGCACCAAGTATTGCTGCGTTTTTACCCGTCATCCCTGATGGCAACAGTTTTACCTTGCCTTTATAAAATGGTAAAATATACTGATCAAGGTATTTTTGTGTAGGTTCAAATATCCACTTACCACTTTTTGCCAATCCACCCAGTAAAAAGAAGGCTTCAGGGTGTGAAAAAGCGACAAAATTAGCAAGCTGCTGTCCGAGGATTTTACCCGTTCTATCGTATGCCTCTATAGCGATAGGATCACCTTCTTCTGCTCTTTTTGTAATGTATTCACCATGCAGATCGTTGTAGGCTACATCACGAAATGGCGTTTCTTCCATCGATTCTGCCAGTAGTTGAAAAATCGTTCTCTTCAGCCCTGTGGATGATACATAAGCTTCCAGGCCTCCCCTTCTTCCCAGTCCTGTCCACCTGCCGTCATGATTGATGGTAACATGGCCTAATTCACCTGCCATTGCATCGTGACCGTAAATCATTTTTCCATTAGAGACGATTCCACTGCCCAAACCGGTACCAAGCGTAATCACAATGAAGTTCTTCATTCCCTCCGCATTGCCATAGATTTTCTCACCAAGAGCAGCGGCATTGGCATCATTTGTAATTTTTATCGGTAAATCAACTAATTTTTTGAGCTCGTCAACAAATGGAACTATACCTTTCCATGAAAGGTTAGCAGCATGTTCTATCGTTCCTCGATATACATTGGCATTAGGTGCTCCTATACCAATACCAAGAATTTCGTACGGTTCACTGATTCCCTCTTCAAGCATTTTGATCTGTGAAACCATTTCCTTGAGGAAGTCAGATAATTCAGTATAATCCTGCGTAGAAAATTGCGTATTGCCCAATACATCTCCTGATCTGTCAGCAATGCCTACTTTGGTAAGAGTTCCACCGATGTCTATTCCTACGACTAATTTTTTCATATTTTAAAAACTAAATTAAAAAACCAAGTGGCTTACAGGATACCTGAATCACTAAAATTACACATTCTCATGTATCAAATGAAAGCAAATATATTCTTTGAAAGTAATCTTTAAAAGGCTTTTACGGAATGATATGAGTATAAATTGAATGAAATCGATTGATTTCAGTAGAGAGCTACATTATTGAAAACGAATGGATATACCCCCATCAATGAACCACTGCCTCTCAGGAACGAATACCTGAGTAGTATCTCCAGAATAGCCAAATGACATATCGAACTGAAAGTCATTATTTACTAAAAAAGCCAAACCACCATCAAAAAATATACTAAACTCATCATATGATTGCCGGACGTAAGTTCCATAAGTTTCGACAAATGCGCTTAATTTAGATGTAACAGGAAAGTTGATATTCACCACATATCGGGCAAATGGTGCGACTGTAAAATCTATAGATTCCAGGCCCAAATTAGTCGTTAGCGTAACGGAACCAATCAAAGGGCGACTGTAAATCAACAATAAGTCATAAGGCACATCACCAGATGAAAAGTCGCCTGCTCTGACAGGCAAGCCAATATCGGCCTGTAAGGCAAGTTTAGATTTGTTGCTGTTGCCATCCAGAATGTTGTATCTCACTCCAAATTCAATGTCATTAATTCCAAAACTGTTATTATCAGGAAGTAATTCAGTTCTAAAGTTTTCCCTCGTCAGGGTTACCATTGCTCTCAGATCTAATCGTTTTGACAATCCATAACGCAGCAGACTATTGTGGCTAAACTGTCTGGCAGTAGCAAATGAAGGATTGCCGATATCCAGTTTAGTGAAGTTAATCCCGCTTTGCAGTTGAAACCATCCCGTACCAACAACATCCGGTGCAAATGCCTGCCCCGGTCTCGAACTAATGATTGTTTCAGAATTCTGAGCAAATGACGAGATCGCAATCGATAAGAATAAAATTACCAGCAGATTGATTTTCATATTTTTAAAATTAATGATGCACCAAATCTACCCGAAATCTGCAATTTAATAACAGGAACTCCAATTTATTAAACCGGAGAACCAATTGAATAGCGAAAAATGGCTAACAGGCACATGTCACATCAAGCCCTTCCGATCTCTCGATACCAGCTGTTGCATATCCGTCAAACTTCCACCACTCAAGTCCGCCTATCAGCTCCATGACTTTAAATCCAAGCTGTGCCATTTTATGAGCCCCTTTTGTGGATGCATTGCAACCGATTCCATCGCAGTAGCAAACATATATTTTGGTTTTATCCAGGCTTGTTGTTGATGCCTCAGTCATTTCACGGTGAGGAAGGTTCATCGCATTTGGAATATGTTCTTTTTCAAAACCATGCATAGCTCTTGTGTCAACGACGATATACTCATTAGATGACGCCAGCAGTTTGAATAGATCTGAAGGATCCATTTCATAGACAAGCTTAGCCCGGTAATAATTTATTTGTTCGCTCATAACATTATTTTTTCCAACAAAATTGCCGTCACCTGCTGCATTAAGTCAACGCTCGTAGTTGAATTGTGTAGCATGTTAGTTGAAATAATTTCAGTTTATATTCAAAAGGATATCGCTAGTTTTGGCCCATGGAGTTCAAATATTTCAAACTGATCAAAACTATTGCTGAAGAAGGAAGTATTTCAAGTTCTGCCGGTAGGCTGTTTCTCACTCAATCGGCGCTCAGTCATCAGCTCAGAGATATTGAGGAAAGACTGGGTTTTAAGATATTCTACCGATCGAGAAATAAATGGCAGCTGACCCGAGAAGGAAAAGAACTATATGAACTTTCCAACAAAGTACTCGGCGAAATAGATGAAGGGCTTCAGAAGATAAAAAACATAAAAGCGGGTGAAAAAGGAAAAATCAGCATAAGTACAGAGTGTTATTCCTTTTACCAGGGATTACCGGAATTTATTCAGAAGTCAGCTGTATTGTATCCTGAGATTGAGATTGAACTGGATATCGGTGCAACTCATCAACCAATTGATAAAATTCTGAACAATGAACTTGATTTAGCGATTGTCACGCAGTTCAATAACAGCGACCAACTCCACTTTACTGATATTTTTGAAGATGAAATCATGATGTTACTGCACAGGGAAAATCAACTGGCAAAAAATGAATACATCACAGCTAATGACTTCCGGGATTTGCATCTGATCATTCACTCCTATCCACTGGAAACAGTATCGGTTTATGAGTTATTTCTTAAAAAAGAGAAGGTTCACCCTTCAAAAACATCGGCTATTCCATTAACGGAAGTAGCATTGGAAATGGTAAAAACCAATATGGGTGTCATGTGTTTACCGATGTGGGCACTAAAGTCTTTTACAGTACCTAAAGAATTGATATTCAAAAGAATAAGTTATAACGGTTTGCATAGACAACATCGAGTGGTCACCCGGAGAGAGAATCTCCGTAAAAGTTACATTAAGGACTTTCTTTCAAATATTACTGAAGAGTTTGCTCAATAATGAAAGAAAATATGAGAATGACCGATATTCAGTCATTCTCACTGTTTAATTAAGAAGTGATTACAGGTACATCACTCATCAGTTTCCAATTTCCATTGGCATCCTTTACCAATGTCATGAGCGAAACGAAAGTCATCTTGGACCCTTTAAAAACCACTTTTGCCATAGCTGTTTTGCTATTTACACTAATGTTTTCAATCTCCACAATACGCTTATCCCCTCCCCATTCTTTCGATTTGATTTTACTAATGTATACCGACCTGGGCACGACCGCCACTTCTGAAGAGCCAAACAGCTGGTTCATCACTACCCGGTAGTTCGCGTCGAGGCATTTCTCTAGTTTGTCAACATTATTCTCATCGCCTGCCTTGGCAAATTCTGCTATTACCTTACTAATAGCACTCTTATCGGCATTTTGTGCCTGTAAGTTGGAGATTCCTATCATACCTAATAAACTTAAAAAAATCACGTATTTCATAATTGTACTTATTTTAATTGAACTGTATTTTGTTTTCTGTTTCTGTTCTTTGAGTGAATTATTAACAAATCAATAATTGATATATCAATTAATAGAATAAAAAAAATCAACTCATGTTTTTCTGTATTTTCAATAACATCTGTCTCAATTGTTGAAGTTCTTCAGTGCTAAATCCTTCTATACTCTTTTTTCGATGCGAAATAACAGTTTCGAGGTGATCTTCTACAAATTGCTTCCCCTGCTTTGTCAAAATAACATTGTATTGCCTTCTATTGCCTGGAATAGGCTCTCTTTTTATAAAGTCCTTTTTTTCAAGAATATCGAGCGTTCGGGTAATAGAAGCAGGGTCGCGACTAGATAATTTTGCCAGTTGCTTTTGTGACAATTGCTCATTTTCTTCAATGATCTTTAATAAAATCCATTGATCAATAGTGATACCGAAATTGATCTTGTCAAATTCACGCTGAGAATATATCTTGGAAACCTTACTGGTTCTTTCAATTTGAAACAAAATCACATCCTCGATATTTTTCATAATTGATATATCAACTTTTGATAATACAATTATAAAATAATTAATTGATATTTCAACTAAATAATGCTTTTTTTTCAAAAAAGGAGACTATCATTTACTCTGATAGTCTCCGCGCATACTTTTTAGTTTTCTATCGAGATTAATCCCAATCAGTGCTAAAGAAGTTTAGCTGAACTTTTCCATTAGACGTTTCGATTCCTGAGGTGAAAAAATCAAATGCCGTATCATCAGCAGTGTCAATGGTAGTTACCTCGGCTCCAACAAGACTAGTATCCTGATCAAATAGATTATAGCTGTTGTCTCCGGTAAGCCGATAACCAAAAAACCAGTGTTTATCAAAATAGTATACAAAATCCAGCGACACGTCGTTGATTAGCACGCTAAATTCAAAAGAGGTTCCATCACCTAACTCTCCACTAACAAAGCTTTCATCGTAGGTAATTAAAAATGTGGTACTTTCCGTGGGTAGTAAAGGATCTGCAAAATCGGACAAATCGGACTTTTTCGCGGAGGAATCAAAAGGCACTATCGGATATTTCGTATTGTTTACGAGGATGATCTCCATTGATCCTGGACTATCTTCGCTTGATCCGCCATTTACCAAATTGGCGAGATCTATTCCTGTTTGTGCTACTGATCCTACTGTTCCCGCTATGGATGTAAACAATCCAATTGCTCCTAACACACCTATTTCGGGGCTTGCTCCGTTTGCTTCATTAGCTGCTTTTATAAAAGCATCCAGGTCTTTTACTGCTTCTTTTGCTGCTTCTGCGGGATCGTTTAATTCATTAATATTTACTGCCATCTTTCTATTGTTTTTGTGAAAAATTGTTTAGTTGAGACCGAAATAAGCCTTTACTCAAACCGTTTGAAAAAACATTGAGTGAACTCATCACATTATTGAGCGAATTATGGCATCCATTGATTGAACCAAAGTAGATAATTATTCAGATTGACTATCTTACAATAGTGCATTTTTAACCGAGATTAAATAAAACGCTAATGAGTCACCCAAAAGTTAATATTCCTTATTTGTACCAGAATCCTCAGAATTCATCAGGTGATGAAAATGGTAATTTTAATTTAGACATAGTAATCTATCTGGAAAGTAATACCTTCATTGAAGAGGTGAAATCTAAGAAGAGCGAAAATGGCCATACCTACATCGTAAAAGTGAGGATAAAAGAAGGTGGTGGCAGTGATGCAGGCTATGAATATCTGCAACATTTCATTCCAGTCAATACATGCCGCAAACTTAAGGTAGAAGTGGTAGGGTCAATCGATACCAGACCAATTGGTAAAAATACCATCGCCATCAGAGATTTCAATGAAGATGACGATACTGACAAGCAATCATGAAAGCTTTTTTGATCATCGCTTTGTCTGCTTTTTTTAGTTTAGATGCTTTATCTCAAGACGCAAATTACAGAAACATAATTATTGAATTATACGAAAAAGAGCAGTTTGATTCAGTCATCAATAAATGTGAAGCTTACTTGATTAGTATTTCACCAAAGATATTTCAACCAATTGAAGAAAATGAGATAAATCAATTACTAAACAGTTATAATTCCGGAAAGGACGCGAAAGCCGATGTACTACTATTTTATCTTAGATATTGGCTTGATAGTAAAAGTAAAATCAAAGAAACTGATCACACCTATAATCAGGTAAAATCAAATATTAATCAAATTGCTAAACTGACTAACAACATAATCTATCAAACTTATGGATTCAATAGAATAGGCAAAGACCTGTTCAGTAATGGTAGTCTGGAAGAATCAGCAGGCTGGTTTATTAATACAGTTGAATTCGAAAAAAAGCATTATAAGCTAATTAGTGAGCTTAATCAGGTAGATTATCATGACTTTCTTTTCAATGTTTATACCGCTTATTATCGGTTGGGTAGAATTTTCACTAAGCTACACAATTACGAAAAGTCAATTCAGTACTTTAACAAAGCTATCCAATATGCTCAAGTGATAGGTAATCTATATCAGGAAGCACTATCAATGTACCAGCTCGGAAACTCCTGGTTTAAAATGAGTTCTTATGATTCTGCTTTGATTGGCTATCGCAGTGCCAAAAGGATTTTCGCTGACCTAAAGAATGAAGAAAGGCTATCGGCAGTTTATATCAACATCGGTAATATTTATAACCTTAAAAACGAATATAATGATGCAATTACTTACTATGATTCAGCAAGTATCATTCTAAGCAAAATAGATGATCAATCCGGCAAAGCGTACCTGTTAAACAATGTAGCCAACCTTCAATACAACATGGACAAGCTTGATGAAGCCATTGTCAGCTTTAAAAGTTCACTTAGTCTTGCACGAGAGACAGTCGACAATGAACTCCTGAGAGCCAATGTTGAGGCAATAGCAGATCTTTACAGAGAGATGCAACAATATGACTCGGCTTTTAGGTACTTTTATATGACCCAGGATTTGCTTACGGAAACTTATAATAGTCAGCTATCGGAATCGATTCATGAACTGGAGATTAAACACAACACTAAAGAGAAGGAATGGGAGATTTCGCGGCAGCAGGAAATTATAGCTAAAAAAAACACCAGACTGACATATCTTTTGATCATCATCTCACTACTTGTTTTGATCTCAGTTGTTGGCTGGTATTTATTTAGGATCAAAAAGAGAGCTAACAAGCTGTTGACGCTTCAAAAGGAAACTGCTGTAAAACATAGTGAAGAAAAATCTGCTTTAATGGAAGAACTGCACCATCGAGTAAAAAACAATATGGAACTAATCTCTTCCGTATTGAACCTGCAATCTCATATGTTAACGGATGAATCTGCAATATCAGCCATCAGTGAAAGCAAAGGGAGGGTTGATGCCATGAGTCTGATTCATCAAAAGCTTTATTTCACTGACAATATCACTCATGTGAATATGCGTGAATACATCGAACAACTAGTTCGAAATATCGCTTTCACATTTGGGTACATTGACTCAGATGACATTGAAATAAAAATGGATATTGTAGATCTCGAATTAAAAGTAGATCAGGCAATTCCACTTTGCATCATCCTAAATGAATTAATCACCAACGCCTTTAAATATGCTTTTACAGGCGAAGTTGATGCCATGCTAAATGTTTCACTGAAAAGCATCAATGATCAATTGGTGTTAAGACTTTCGGATAATGGTAATGGAATCAACGAACACCAGCAATTAGCAAATAGCAGTTCTTTTGGTTTGCAATTGGTTAATACCATGATAAAACAGCTAAATGCCGAAATGAAGACCTCCGGTAAGAATGGAACTCAATATGAAATCTGCCTTAAAGACAATCGGTTTATTACAGCAAATAAACCGAGAATGTAAATTAGAATGAATAGTGAGGGATTGAACATACTGATCATTGAAGACGAGCTACTGATCGCCCAAAATATACAGGCTAATTTGCAGCAACTTGGCTATCAGGCTGAATCCTTCAGTGAAAATACCGATCATTTGACTGAAACCATTGAACTAAGCCTATTTGACCTTGCTGTTGTGGATATCGGGCTGAAGGGAACAAAAAATGGGATTGTCATCGCACAGGAAATCAGACAAAAAGTAAATATTCCCATCATTTTTCTCACCTCACACCAGGAAGAAGAGATGATCTTAAAGGCTGCCGAGGCTGGCCCTGCTGCTTATTTGCTAAAACCCTATCACATCAGCCAGTTAGTTGCCTCCATTCAGGTGGCCATCAGAAATTATGCGCTTGCTGAAAATGCTGATCCATCGGGTGATATAGATCCTCAGCAAGAAGATCAGTTTATCATTTCAGACAGTATCTTTATACGCGAAAAAAGCAGGTTTATCAGGGTCAACTATAACAAAATACTTTGGTTGGAAGCAAAGAGCAATTACACTGAAATTGTCACTCAAAATCAAAAGTATTTGCTCTCTGTGACCTTGAAAAATCTCTCTGAGAAGATCAATCATATCTCCTTCATTAGAATACACCGGTCACATATGATCAACCTCGACTTCATTACCGGATTTGAAGGGAACACGGTTTTTATAGGAGAAAAAAAATTTCCTGTTAGCCAGCAGTATAGGGAGAATTTCTTTAAAAAATTTAATATTATCTAAATTAGTTTTTTGTCCACCCCTCATCAATTTGTTTCGTCTTACAAGTGAAATACATTTAAAAAGTCACTAATTGCATCCGCTGATTTACAACATGGTAAGTCATCGGTTTTAGAAGGCTGCAATTTTTTAAAAGCTACTTTTATGAGAATTATTCAAACAACTTTAGTATTAATTTTTAGTCTAACGATATTAAGTAATACCCAAGCTCAGGATAAGGAATGGGCAAGTTCTACCGTCAGTATTCCGGTAACGAACCTCGATCAATCTGTCAAATGGTATAAGAAACTGTTGATGATTGAGGAAGATATTTCTCCAGCTCCAGGTGTCACAGAATTTAAAATCAACGACAAAACCTGGGTTCAGCTTTTTGAGGTTGAAAATTTCACTACTTCCCAGAATATTATGAGGCTTGAGGTATCTGCCATTGAAAAAGCCCACAAACGGGTTTCGGGACTTACCAAAAGTATCCAAAAGGTGGAATACATTGAAAATGTAGTGTATTACTTTGACTTCACTGATCCTGATGGTAATCTTTTAAGTTTTTATCAAATACCCGGGAGTTAATGCTCAAATGCTCTTTCGGAGATACTTTCTTGCATAGAAGAATGATAGTATTGCCGCAGTAAAGTGAACAGTCTTTACAGAAAGCATGATCAAGAGTTCAGTTCTATCTAAATTGGATACTATAGCGCCTAAAGAAACTACCTGAAGGAATAATTCTACGTAGATATTGACGTAAACTAACGCGAGTACAAACAGAGTTACTCCGCAAACCAGTAGAATTATTCCTTTCAGTTTATTCATCCATTACACATAGTCAGTTGTATAACCTAACTGTTTTTCAACAAAAACAGTTTACTGCCGATGACTTAATGGAAACACAGATTTTTTACAATTTTAATGGTATTAAGAGACCATCACCTCACTTTTGATCCATGCCCTCGCACTATCCAGCTTATCAAAATGTTTGATATGTACCTGATCAGTGACTTTCGCAAGGACCTCCTCAGCACTCATTTTACCGAAAATATTAGACGGTATCACGACTGCCATTCTTTTGAGTCCGGCACCAATTACAGATGGGAACCAGACTGTATTTACCCAATCTTTATTTTCTTTGGAAACAACACCAAAATTAGAAATTTCAGCAACCCACCCTTCTATATTCTTTTCTGCAATCAGGTTACTGATTCTGGACATTGATTTTTTATAATCTTCTCCAATACCATTCCCCCTCCAGGTACCTAATCCAGTTTTAAATTCTTCGTAGTAGAATACTTTTACAAGATTATCTTCGAAACACTTCATAGCTAATTATATTTATCTTAATAGC
>JBCBHL010000114.1:0-19238 GCA_038525605.1 Bacteroidota bacterium | reverse complement strand
GCCATTCTATTTTCCTGTAATTCATTTGGAAAGGACAAACCTATTGGAGAAATCCCATTCACGATCAATGAAAAGGGCCTGATGCAGATTGAACTTTTCATCAACAAGAAAAAAGTCTCAAAATTCATTTTAGATACTGGCGCATCGAGTACTGTTATTGATGATGATACGGCCCAAGAAATGAATTTAAACCTGCAAGAAGGTACATTCAAATCTACATGGGCAAATAGTGTAACAAATGATGGTAGGAAAACCGACAAGCAACAGATAACAATCACAGAAAAAGTCCAGTTGAAAGGCATAGAGCTGAACGTAAGAGACCTGTCCCATCTGGGTGACATGAACGGTATTATTGGATTTGACTTGTTTAGGAAATTTGTATCGCATATTAACTTTGATTCACAAAAAATTATGTTCTATGAGCAGAAAGGGAGGCCGGATACGAAAGGATATCAAGCCATAAAATTTACTGAATCTTTTTGCACACCTGAAGTAAAAGTGACTTTCAGCTTAGAAAATGGAGAGGCATTTAGTGGAAAGGCGTTTTTTGATACTGGAAATACTGCCTATCCTCTTATTATCAATGCAACTTACCAGCGTAAAAACGGGCTTCCGTCAAAGTTTAAATCTTTATCACGTTCCGGATCAAAGAATCATTCGAAGGTGCAAATGGACGTCGGTACTATCCAATTGCTAACACTGGGCAAGTTTGAATTAGGAGAAATGCCAACGGCATTATCAAATACAGAAACGGGTGTCTTATCATGGGAAGGCTACCTGGGATTAATAGGACTGGAATACATCAGTAAGTTCAATGTCATCATTGATTACCACCGGAAGAAGCTATTTTTAAAACCCAATAATTCATTTTCAGAGGCCTTTACATTTCCATGATCTGGAATGAGATCGATAGGATGATGTATTTTCCTGTTGGGAATGCTGTTTTTTATTAGAATTCGAAGCGGATACTTACAACTTTAAGGTTCTCACTTATTGTTGATGAGTTTTACAGTAAATTCCAGCTCTGTATCTGTGTCATTTACCAGATCTGTTATAGATGGGGTGATCGGAAAATCTGGCATAACTCCTCGTCCAATTTCTTCTACAGGTTCAACATTCGTTCTATAATTGACCAAAGGCAGGATTAATCGAAGCTTGCTGTTAGGAAGCTTCACTGTGACTAAATAGCCACTAGTATTGCCATAATAGCCACCTCCTGCTTCATCTCCGATAAATGTTGCCAGTTGGTAGGAACGCATGATTGATACAAAATCTGCTCCGGTTGAGTAGGTGCCTCCATTGATCAGAATATAAATACTCCCGGAAAATTGTGGAAAAACGGGACGAGAAGGCTTCAATGTTTTAGCATTCCTCATGTAGAATCTGGAATCTTCACCTTTTTTGGTAGAAAACAGATGATAAAGTAGCGCCTTAGTCCTGTTAAGTTCCCTGCAATATCTAAAGTATTTTGATTTGTTGGTGATAAGCGTCTGCTCCTTAAACTCGACTATGGGTTTTGCATATAAATATGAAAACAAGCGCAAACCATAGTTATCATTTCCACCAACATTGTCCCTCATGTCGATGACTAAATTATCAACCTGTGAAGAGGAGATTTCCCGAAATATGCCCTTCAACTCTTTTTCAAACCTAAACTTGTTCTTACCTTCTTTCCAATCTTCAAATTGTCTAACCCTTAACAAAGCAATATTTTGTTCAGGAAAACTGAGATTCAGATTCCTTTCAGACCTTTTTTTCGGATTGAGTTGATTGGCAAATTGGGCTTGTATACGTGCGGATTTCTTTTGTCCGTCTTGATCTAAATAGTCGATCTCATATACATCGGTTGGACCAAATCGAGACACATAGAAAAACGAAAAATATCTTTCAAAACGTTTAACCTTATTGGTTTCAATAAACCCATCTCCTGATACTACGGAACTTGCCAATTGCAAGAGTGAGTCAACCGTAAAATCATTGATCTTTAAAATTTCCATTCCAGGCTTTATGGGTAACTCCTCATCGATTCTATTCGCTAGCATGTACATTTTGCCATTGAGAATCTTGATGTCAAATGGAAGCAGTTTTCCTTCTTGAGATATATGATCTCTTGTTGATATAGAGGTCCGGATAACGGTATGACCACATCGGATTTTCGATGTGATGAAGGTGAGCTTTCTAAAAAATTCTAATTCTGATAAGCTATCTTTTAGTGAAGCACTTGTTTCATCAAAGATTTGATCTAAATCCTTTTTTGATGTGTACCAATAGAGACCAGCATGAAAGTCTTCTAAACTGCCTCTAAAGACTTCAAAATCTTCTGCTAATTGATCAGCACTGAATGTCTTTTGAGGCAGTCGGTTTGATGAATTATCAGCTTGAGCGTTGACATTGAAAGTTGAAAAACATAAGAGTACTCCTAAACAGTACGTTAAGACAGCATTTTTTCTATTCGTTGATTTTATCATATTTTCTGATGTTTCTGGACAAGCTCAGTGAGCTAATTTTTTATTCCTGGCCAATCTAGCGGATTGCACTAGCCATTGCAACTACCTCTTAAAGTAATTGAGCTCTGGCAATGGTGATGGGTTAGTTTCCCTTTTATAACAGACATTTGATCCCGAATTTTCCAATTTCTCAAAATATGAAGCATTAAATTCATTCTTCTTGCGTTCTGGAATCCTACACATTTTTCCTTTCCATCTACTTCCTCTCCCTTCTTGTTGAATCCTGTTGTTGCCAAGAAAATCATCAGACATAACTACTTCACATACTATTGCGTTTTGAAAATCCTTCTCTTGTGGATAGATGGCTAAACAAATAACACTAAAATCTTTCTCCAAGAAGCTGATCTATGCTCTTCTAAGCTTTTTAAAATGGTTCAATGAACAAGTTTTACGTACCCTCCTGATTTATCTAATTCGATATTATCAGCTAAATACGCCAACTTCATTTTGCTCGAATTTACAATTTCAGTTGACGCATCATTTATCGCTCCTTGAATACATTTGGTTCTGAGATGTATTACTCTGCTGCTAAGCATCTCCAAAAACAACCAGATTTCATTTTTATATTCACGGTCAATTGGATTTTCCAGCGTTAATGGTATTTGAGATTCTTCAATTTACCTGACTATGCTTTTTGCGAACTTTTAGATGAATTGTTGAACTAAAATTATTAGTCCTAAAACTCCAAAAACAGGACCCCAATATTGCATTTTAATCCAAAAAAGACTGTGATTTGGTTTGATGATTACTTCCTGTCCTGATTCTTTGTCAATCATAGTTCGTCCTCCTTCTTCGTTCCATTTTTTTCCCATGAACCAGCTAAATGCTCCGGCAATGAAGAAGCTAATGACAAATCCAAAATCGCCTTGCTCTTTAGGCAAAATTGAAGAACATACTAAAAAACTAATGAGCAAAACTACTACTGAGAGGAATCCTCTACCTGACCATACTATCATGTATTTTTTACTTTTGTGGTTGCCTACTTCCGTTTTAAGTCTCTTTTCAGCTTGTTTCGACTCGTTATTACCTACATCGCCTAGCTATGTGGAGTAGTACAGTGAAATCAATTAACTAATCTACAATAGCAAAGCCTTCTTCACATAATAGTATGTTCCAGTCAATAATAGTGACAGTAAGACCTGATCAATTAATTTCTCGTAAAATAATAAACCAGCCGCAAGTAATCATCTCTTTCTGTAAAAGTTCTAAGCAGGTCCTTACTAGAGACGAGTATATTTATAGATTATCGTACCTTTAGAGATGGATTCAGTTTAATGTAGCAGCGTATTGTGCCGAAATCATTTGAAAACAAAAGTTGGTTGTTAATCATTCTTAACCTGTCATTTTGGTTAGCATTGACGGTTATTGCGGCAACTTTGTATTTTATAAGTTTTGGTGAAAATTATGATGGCGGCTGGTGGAATTTTTTCTGGAGGCAACTGCCCATCTGGATGTTTTGGGGAATTGTTTTCATTCCGATCTTTTATGCTATCCGCTTTTTCAAAAACAAGCGCTATACGGTATGGAAACAAATTTTATTTCACTTCGGCATGTTGGGTGTTTTGTTCTTTTGCTTTTTTGTACTTTTCATCGCTTACAGTCTGTTCTTATCTGGTGATGAAGTTTCCTGGAATGCTATATTTCAGTCTAATGCTAAACAATTTATACTCAACTACATCCTAAACCTCCTGGTCTACTTACTGGTCATCACTTTCATATATGGCTGGTATTGGTACGCTGAATTGCAGGAGAGCAAAGTAGAACGATCCATGATCCAGGCACGATTGCATGAAGCCCGACTCGACATGTTGACGTCTCAACTTCATCCGCATTTTTTATTCAATGCGCTAAATAGCATCTCCGGACTGATGCGCAAAGAGGACAATGAAGCTGCTATCAAAGCTATCGCTGACCTGGGACAGTTACTTCGATTATCATTGGACTATCAATCCAATCAGTTTATTCCATTACAGACAGAGCTGGATTTTATCGAACAATACCTCAAACTGGAACAATTACGGTTTGGTGACAATCTAAAAATTCGTATTGAAGTTGCCGATGATCTTCAATCAATTATGATTCCTGCCCTGATCCTTCAACCATTAGTTGAAAATGCGATCAAACACGGCATGTATAAAAGTAAGGAAGAAAGATCATTGGAAATACAAATCAAAAAAGAAGGCCTTTTTGTACTGATTTCCATTGTCAACGATTGTTCTGAAGCTCCAATCATACCTACCGTAGAAGCTCAAAAAGGTCTGGGTATCGAAAATGTGAATCAAAGACTAAGCACTATTTACTCCGGGCGGGATTACCAATTCGATGTGAAGACTTTTGACAAAAATAAGGTACTTGCCTTCTTAAAGTTACCCATATGAAATCGCCGATAAAATACTTGATTGCTGATGACGAGGCTCTGGCACGGGACTCTATCAAAATTTTATTGAAAGACGAACCCGAACTGCAATTTGTTGGTGAATGTGCAAGTGGACAGGAAGTATTGGATGTTTTGAAGTCTCAGGAAGTAGATTTGCTTTGGCTGGATATTCAAATGCCGCAGATGAATGGGTTTGAGGTATTGGAAAAAATAGATTTTCAAAAAATCCCCTATATCATTTTTGTCACTGCATATGATGAGTTTGCCGTGAAAGCCTTTGAATACAATACCGTTGATTATTTGCTCAAGCCCTTTAGCAATGAGCGGTTTTACAAGGCACTTTATAAGGCAAGAGAGGTAATCTCCCAAGCTGATCCAACGCTGGCGTCCTTTCAGGAGATCATACAATATTACAAAAAGCAACAACAGTATCGAAAGAGATTATCGGTGAAGGAAAAGGATAGGATTATTCTCATCGAAGTGAGTGATATTGATTGGATAATGGCTTCAGATGGTTATCTGGAAATCAGCGTCAACCGGAAAAAATACCTCATACAGGATAGCTTAAAAAATCTGGAGCATCAATTGAATCCTGAAGATTTCGTTAGAATTCACCGGTCTACCATCGTCAATTTGAATAGAATCCATGCACTGGAACCCTGGTTCAATGGCGAATATTACATTGTCCTCAAAAACGACGAGCGATTTAAATTGAGCAGAAACTTCAAGGACAAAATAACCACGATTCTGGACAACAACTGATTTTCTTCCTGTCTGCTATTCCACTCATCTTACTGATGAATCCTAACGCTTCGTAGATTTTCACTGGTATCGGCTATTGAATGACAGTAGTATTATGGCATTGAATCAAAAATTTTATCTATGCTGCAGCTCAAAACTCTCGCTTTCCTTTTTAGTATAATCAGTTTTTCTTCAACACTCTCAGCTCAATCAATTTATCAGATAGACCCCACTCATACTTTTGTCAATTTTGAGGTCGAAAGATTTATGGTGGGCGAAGTGACTGGCAGGTTCAACGAATTTCAAGGGTCTGTTCAGTACAATCCAGACGATGTAAAGCAAACAAATATCGACGTGACTATTCAGGTAAAAAGTATTGATACCGGATTAGAACTCAGAGACGGTCACCTAAAAAGTAACATTTGGCTGGACGCCGAAAAATATCCTGAAATAAAATTCAGGAGTAAAAAGGTATACTTATCAGGAGAACAAATTCTAATAGATGCAGATTTGACTATTCACGGAACCACCAGGGAGGTTACCTTCCCAATGGTCGTGAAAGGGCCATTTAAGGATCCGACGCAGGCTAATACAATCGGTCTCACAGCGGACTTAATCATCAATCGTGAGGATTTCGGTATTCTGATGGATAAAAAAATGACTAATGGACATCTGTTCATTGGCAATGAAGTCAAAATAAGCATTCGGGCTTTGGCAGCTTTGAAGAAATGAGGAAGTTCAAAGCTGACGATTAGAGTCAGACGTATTCGAAGCGGACGCTTTGAATAGGGGTAGACGCTTCGAAAAAGGATTATCAACGAGGTGAATTAATAGTCTCCAAATAATTCACCTCTTTGATAAAAAAATCAATCAAAAAATGCCTTTGTCCTTCAATTGCTTCAGCTCACCGCTTTTTAACTTTTCCCATTCAGCTTTTGCTGAAAGCCATTCTTTGTGGAGCTTTTCATAGACTTCCTCATAAGCATCAGCAGGTTTGAAATCTGCAATGGCTATAGTATTGGCCAGGTAATTATACTTTTCCAGTAACATCCCTGGCAATCGGATCAAGTCCTGACCTTTACCAGTGTGCTTCAACTGAACCATCTTGTTCTCTACAGTTGTTGCCAGGCTATCTGCCGTTTTGAGCTGGTCCTTCATCGCTTCATCTGTCATCGCCATTCTGTCGCGCAACTGTCGGCGGATTTTCTCTGCTTCATTGATGGTGACAGAAATTTCTTCAAAGTCTGCCCGAATCTTATCCAGCAATGCTTTCTGAGCTTTGATGTCGCTGATTGTTCCTTCGGAATTGGGATCTTTCATCACCTTAAAGCTATTGCTTTGCCTCACTTCTCCTGCCGCTAAAGTAACCTTGTAGGTTCCCGGGCTTGCCATCAGCGCCATAGGTGGTGTCAATGCCGGACGTGTCCGCTTGTCGTCCAACTGTACCCATGGAGCATAAAATGGCTTGGTGCGATGTACCACCTTCGTCGTAGCATCTTCTTTAAAGTCCCACCAGACCCTGTTGATACCGGGCTTACCTTTGTGTTTGATCGTTCGGATCACCTTGCCAGTTTCATCGCTGATCACAAGCGACACGCTGTCAGCGGATTCTGCCGACTGATAATAATGCAAAGACGTCCCAGCTGGAGGATCATCACCAAAGGACGGCTCTTTGAAAAATTGCATCACCGACGATACCGGATGCAGCCTGTAAGCATCTTTTGGGTCGAACAAGTGAAACTGTGACCTGGCTACTTTGTCAGTGTATTGCTGCAAGGGCGTCAAATCATCCAATATCCAGATACCTCTGCCATAGGTTCCCACCACCAAATCATTGAAATGCTCAGGAATATCCATCCAATACATCGGACTGGAAGGCAAATTCGTCATCAGAGATTGCCAGTTGACTCCTTTGTCCAGTGAAAAGTATAGAATGTTTTCAGTGCCCAGATAGAGTAGGTTCTCATTGACAGGGTCTTCTTTGATCATTCTGCAATAGCTCAATGTACTCACCTCAATGCCTGTGGTGATCTTCTTCCAGGTCTTACCATAATTCTTTGTCACATACACATAGGGCTTAAAATCTCCCATTTCGTGTGCATCGACCGTGATGTAAGCAGTCCCTTCTTCATATTTGGATGCTTCTATATTTCGTACCGCTCCGTAAGTGGGCATTTCAGGAATTTTAGCGGTAACATTCGACCAGTTAGCTCCATTGTCCCTACTGATATGCACCTGCCCGTCATTAGTTCCTGCCCATAACAACCCTTTTTTAATCGGCGATTCATCCAGGGCATAAACTACATTGGCATATTCCACACCGATGTTATCACCAGTCAATCCACCGGAAAAGCCTTGCTTACTCTTATCATTTAAACTCAAGTCTGGGCTGATGATCTCCCACGATTGCCCGCCATCAGTTGTACGGTGAACAAACTGACTGGCTACATAAACGGTATTGTTGTCGTGCGGTGATATTAGCAATGGGAATGTCCACTGGAACCGATATTTAACATCTTCTGCGGTTGAACCTGCTGCCCACTCAGGCCACACTTCTGACTGACGGAACTGCCGGCTTTTTTCGCTGTAGCGCGTTACCACGCCTCCCAAAGCACCAAATCCGGAAGCGCTGGACCAGACAATATCGGGATTGGTAGGATCGGCAGTCGCGAAACCACTCTCTCCCCCTCCTACGTCATGCCACATGCCCGTGGAAATAAAGCCACCGAAAAATCCAGCCATCCGGCTTCTGCTTGGGCCTTTCATGGAAGGGCCATCCTGTCTGTTAGTCAATACATTATAAGGTACTTCCGTATCAGTAGTCACATGATAAAGCTGAGCGACCGGCAATTGTACCCTGTACCACGATTTGCCACGATTCTGACTGATTGATAATCCGCCATCGCCCACAACAATCTGTCTGTTGCCATTGGTAGGATCTATCCACATTTCATGATGATCCCAATTGGGTGCAGTTCCCAATGCTGCAGGTGTTGCCGTTTTTCCGCCATCGATACTGGTAGAATAAGCGGCAGAAAAGAAATAAATTTCATTGGCATTGTCAGGTGAAGCGGTACAGCGGGTGTAGTAGGCGCCACGCCCTGAAAGGTCTCTGTCTGAGTTGATCAATGCGAACGTTTCGCCACGGTCTTCGGATCTCCACAGCTCACCTGTATTAGTAGGTTCACCATTGAGTGGTATGCCATCTCCTGTTTCGATGAGGGCATAGAGTCTGCCTTTCTGAGCAGTCGTCATCGCCAGCGCTACCTTTCCAACATCGCCTTTGGGCAAACCCTTGCTTTCGAGTTTCTCCCAGGTTTCTCCGCCGTCCATAGAACGGTAAATGCCTCCTCCGGGTCCGCCACTTTTTCGTGTCCACGGCCTGATCTCCAGCGACCACATACCTGCATAGAGAATTCGGGGATTGAAAGGATCCATTACAAGATCAGAAGCACCTGTCTTGCTGTCGACATGTAAGACCTGACTCCAGGACTTACCGCCATCCATTGTTTTGTAAATTCCACGTTCCTGCTGTGGTGTATAACCGTGTCCAAGTGCTGCCACATAGGCAATATCGGAATTGGTGGGATGCACGACAATCCGGCTAATCCTCCCCGTCTTTTCCAGTCCCAGATGTTGCCAGGTTGCACCTCCGTTGGTTGTTCGCCAGACTCCGTTCCCGATGGAAACATTGGAACGAATGAAAGACTCTCCCGTTCCGGCATAAACTACTTCCGGTTCGCTGGGAGCCAGGGTCAGCGCACCAATAGAATGCACAGATTGCTTATCGAAAACAGGCTGCCAGCCAATGCCTCCGTCGGTAGTTTTCCAGATTCCACCGGAGGCGGCCCCTACATAATATGTCATCGGATCTCCCGCAATACCTGTCACAGAAATGATTCGGTTACCCACAGGACCGATGTGTCGGAACTTCAGATCTGCCATCTGTTTGGTAGTGAGGGTTTGTGCAAAGGCACAGTGAGAAATGATTGCTGCAAACAACAATGCAAAGGAATAGCGTATCAGGCGCATAAGGTTAGGTTTAGTAAGTAATTACCTAAAGATATCGAATTCCCTGCTGATAAACCAGTTACATTAATGAGTGTAGCACGAATAGAATAGCTCCTTAACGGTTAGCATCAAAAAAACCGCTCCTGAATGCAGAAACGGTCTTAAATGATTGCTTCTTTAGGGGATGAAGCAAACTTTTATTTCATTGATTTACTAATAACTTTCCTCATGGACACCTACTGCTCTTCCTGATGGATCATTCATATCCTGGAATGCCTTATCCCATGCCAGCGCCTGAGGTGTACTACAAGCTACAGATTTCACCGAGGGCACACTAAGTGCTGCAGTATCTGAAGGAAAATGCCCTTCGAATATTGATCTGTAATAGAATTCCTCCTTGTTCTGAGGTGTTTGAACGGGGAACTTATAATGCGCATTTGCCAGTTGTTCGTCAGTAACTTCCTGCTCTACAATATCCTTTAAGGTATCTATCCAGCTATATCCTACACCATCAGAGAATTGCTCCTTTTGCCTCCAGGCAACACTTTCAGGCAGATCGTTCTCAAAAGCCTTGCGAACAACCCACTTCTCCATGCGCTCACCTGTAATCATTTTATCCTTTGGATTCAAACGCATTGCCACATCGATAAATTCTTTGTCCAAAAAAGGAACACGTCCTTCAATTCCCCAGGCAGCCAAAGATTTGTTGGCTCTTAGGCAATCATACTGATGTAGTTTACTCAATTTACGAACCGTTTCTTCGTGAAACTCCTTAGCATCAGGGGCTTTGTGAAAATATAGGTATCCACCAAACAGCTCATCGGATCCTTCACCGGAAAGTACCATTTTGATACCCATAGACTTAATGACTCTTGCCATCAGATACATAGGTGTTGACGCCCTTACCGTCGTGACATCATATGTTTCCAGGTGATAGATTACATCACGAATAGCGTCTAATCCTTCTTGTATTTCAAAAACAATTTCATGATGAACCGTTCCGATATGATCTGCCACCTTTTGCGCTGCTTTCAAGTCCGGAGATCCTTTTAAACCTACCGCAAATGAGTGAAGCTGTGGCCACCAGGCATCTGTTTTCCCATCTGCTTCCACACGTTTTTCTGCAAACTTCTTAGCAACTGCGGAAGTAACGGAAGAGTCCAGTCCACCAGACAACAATACACCATATGGCACATCCGACATCAATTGACGTTTAACAGCTGCTTCCAGCGCATCATGTAAATCCTCAATGCTCGTCTGATTATCCTTAACATTGTCATATTCAGTCCACTCTCTCAGATACCATTTTACTGGCTCCCCAACTTTGCTTGACAGGTAATGACCAGGAGGAAACAATTCGATTTTTGTACAAATTCCTTCTAAAGCTTTCAACTCTGAAGCAACGTAGAATGTCCCGTTGGCATCCCAACCCATATAAAGCGGAATGATACCCATATGATCGCGTGCAATCAGGTATTCATCTTTTTCTGAATCGTATAATGCAAAACCAAAGATACCATTTAAGTCGTCTAAAAACTCTACACCTTTTTCCTGATAAAGCGCCAGAATCACTTCGCAATCTGAGTCAGTTTTAAAGTGATGTTTCCCTGCTAATTGTTTTCGAATTTCTCTGTGATTATATATTTCACCATTGGCAGCCAGGACAACTTTTCTATCTTCGGAGTACAATGGCTGCTTCCCTGAAACAGGGTCTACAATTGCCAGTCGCTCGTGTGCCAGAATCGCATTTTCTTCGCAATGAATTCCATTCCAGTCCGGACCGCGGTGACGGATTCTCCTCGACATCTCCAACAACTGAAGCCTTAAGTCCTCTGCCTTTTCTTTCAGCTCAAATGCACATACAATACCACACATAATTCTTTATTTTCAATTCACATCACAAATATTAACATTTTGTATGAATTTCCTAACATATTTAATTATTTGTTGAATTTTTTTCATTAAAATAGAGATCGATTAATAATCATCACAAAATTAGTTGGCTAAATTTCAAAATCTGAAATAGTGTCTGGGGATAGAAGGTATTCTTACTACTGGAAATGTTAAAACCAAAGAGAATTGTACACCAATAAATCTTATAAACGCTTGATTTTGATATCCCGATTGACAACCCCGAACCTATTCATATAATTATAATTTATAGGCCCGCATAAGATTTCTTACTGAATTGATAGAAATAATTGTGTAACAAATAACTGAGATGAACGAAGGAACTTCCCATGGTCCTGGAAGTCGAATGAAGAGGATTCTAAGTATCCACTTAGAATAGTGTATACGGAAATTGACATTAAAAAAAAGCGCAGATCGAAATCTACGCTTGGTCTATCCCATTTCTAAATTAATTGGTGGTGAGTAAAAGAAATCTACCGATTTGCTCTTTTTCGATGATCCCTGACCTTTTTGATACCATAGGCAGCACCACCTGCTAACAGCAATCCCAGGCCCCCATCGATGGGAGTTGCTGGTGGATTGGGAGGCTGTGCAAGCACCACAAATGAAGAAAACAGGCAGATAAGCATTAGGTATATTTTAAATAGATTCATGTCTTTAAAGATTATTGAATGATAAATTTGACAACCTGATTGTCAATTTTTAATATGTATAATTGATTGTTTTCCAGCGAGACAGGGACTACCGCCCGACCGTTAAACTCCACAAGCTCTTCGAATATTTTACGTCCGTCCAGACTGTAAACAGATACTTTTTCCTTGTTGAATGAGGGATAGTTGATTGTCAATTGATTGTCTTTCCCATACACTGTTAGATTTTTAGTCAATGCTTCCTCTGTATTGGTTACAACGCCCTGCTTCACATATTTCAGTTCAAACCTTCTGCTTTCTATCACCGCTTCATCCACAGAAAAAGAGAAAACGGATTCAGGTGTAAGCATATACTCCATTCCCAGTAGATGATCTATCAGAAAGATTGAATATTCATCTGAATTATTTTTGAATTCAACTACTGATAATTGAAAATTGCCAGGCTCATCAATATCAAACCCCAGTGGCACACTACTTTCCATAATACTTTGGTCAGGCTTAGGGACTGCCTGGATTGCGAAAGCTTCATCATTTAACCACGTATAGAATGAAAAATATGGATTCCCTTTAATTTTAGGAGCGTCCAGGTTTTGGTCTTCATCGAAAGTAGCCTGATCGCTTAAGGCCACTATCACTTCATTGTACAGTTTATTGTTGCTAAGGGCAAGTTTAATGCTTTGAATTGGGGCTTTATCTGTACTTCTGAAATGATTGACATCACTATTGGAGCCTGCAGTGGTGACTTGCATTGCGGGCGTGAAAGTCAGGTTATCCCCAGTACTGATTTTCCTGACAAAGAACCCCTGAAAAGAAGCCAGGTTGTCATTCCAGACAGAACCAGTAGACCCACGATCAGCGGTGACTACACCCATACTATTTACGGTCACATAATCTCCAAACCTGGAATCGTTTACGTTAATCCCTCCATCATCCCAAAGCCAAATGGCACCCGTGATCGCTCCTGTATTTTCTGAGATAAAGTTATCAAAATTAATAGGTGCGGCATAGGGATTGGCCACAAGGTTATAGCTGGATACTGGTCCGATTGACGTTGTTAATGGAACATTAATTTCTCCTGTGTTAGGTGTACCCGTCAGGCTGATTTCAGGACTAGCTCCCGTAAAAGCTGTGAAGTAGCCAGTACCGGGAAAGGCAGCCCCAGTCGCTTCAATAAAGTCTCCCGTAAGAGGATCATAGGCCACCAATATATCAGCTCCAAAATCGGAGATATCAGCATCGGTTACCGGAGAACCGATCATGCTATATTTACCTGTAGCTTCAGGTTTTCTTTTTACTGTAATAGAGCCATTGTTGGTAAGATCGCCTTTGATAGCGAGGATTCCACCGGATTCTACTGTAAGAGTAGTTCCCTGGTTAAGTATCAAATCGTTCACATCCACAACACTGGCCGATGTGATAACCGGATCATGAGTCGATGAGTTGATCTGAATTTCTTCATTTGCAAGCGGGAGTGTGCCATTGTTCCAGTTGCCCGGAGTATTCCAGTTTTCATCTTTGTATCCCACCCATCTGTTTGGTATTTCACTAGTTGATTGCCCGACTAAAGTAACAGTAATATCAGCATGGTTTCTATTTGGGCTGTCGTCATAGGCGAAGGAATGGAAAACTTCATCGAAATGATAGACCGCCAGTATATTTTCCTCATCGCCTCTGGCCTTTACAAACGCTTTGTTTTTGACTGATTCAGCAGTCAATATATTCTCCCGAATAACGACTTCATCGACTCGCCCCTTCAATGGTCGCCAGAAATCATCAGGGCTTAGTGCTACAAAAAAAGAATTATTCGTGAACGTAAAATCTGGAATACTGTTACTTGATACTAATGTGCCATCTACATACAACTCAGCTGTATTCCCTGATTCAAATGTTAATGCAACATGGTGCCATTTTCCATCAGCCAGATTTCTTGCTGGTACAGGATATAAATTTGCAGAAGCAATGTCAGTTTTGAATTGCGCCCAAACAGTTCCTCCGTCATGAGCAATTACAAATCCTCCTCTGCTATTTTGATCATGCTTTCCAAATAGCCCGTAGCTAAATCCTGACGGCTTATCTTCCGGCTCAATCCTAACCATCAATTCTACACTTCCTGTTCCACTCTCAATGACAGGATCATCAATCGTTACCCGATCGTCAACTCCATCGAAGACATAGTGATTACCAAATCCGGTTGCCGGTACGGAAATATCAGTTACAGTAATAGTCGTATCCTCATTATTGTTCAATCCAACAGTATAGGCCAGCTTATACTCATAGGGACTTCCATCAAATGTATTGCCTTCCTCAAATGGAAAGGAATTTGCTAAGTTGGTGTCATTGAGAACTGTGTCAATAATGGTGGAAAGTAATGGACTTCTCGTCAGTGTAAAAGAGCCCACTAATGTTGACTGCAGATCATGGTCAACAGTAAACAAGGTTGAACCAGTATTGGTGGCATAGGCATGGAAACCACTTTGATCTCCCTGCGAACCGATCAGATCATTTGCTGAAAGGATGCCAACAGATTTACGCATGTCTCTACTCCATACGCTGGCATCATACACCGTCGATTCCGTGCCTGGTTCATCAAAATTCCATCTTCCCCTCAATATCTGGTTGCCAAATAAACGCAGGTTATCGACAGATCCTTTCAAATAAGTGGTGTTATCATTCGATCTTCCTCCGATATACAAATCATGTTTTCCCACATACGCATCTAATGGTCTCTCTTGAAAAAATATTTTATACGACCGGTCATCCAGTCTGACAGTCATTTCAGTATTTGTCATTTGGATTAATCGTAATTCGTGCCATTCCCCATCAGCAATATTATGCAATAGCCGTGTCGTTTGATAATTAACCGACCTTGATCCGTTGGTGTTACTGTATTCAAAATCGTTGATGACTTGTAACTCGCCTGCAGTATGCCTGATGATCAATTTAGAAAAATTACTATTCATGGTACCTTTAAATTCCAATCTGAATATTTCCGTATCTTTCCCAGGCGTCAGTTCGTCAATTTTAATATCAACCCCCATGAAATCAACATTATCAAAATATTCGTAATCGAGTTGTTCTACCCTATCGTCAACACCATCAAAAAGATAATAAGCCCCCCGGTCAGCTGATGGCATTGCCCCGGCAACATTTGATAAACCAGATTCAGTATTACTATTATCATCCCTACCATTCACCTGGTAGTAGTAGAATACATCATTGTCTAAGAGAGAATCCACCCATTGAAATCCATTTCCAGTTGGTTGAAAGGTCCTATGAAGTTGCGTTGGTGGGTTGGTAGTCCCCCGATAGACATCTACGTGCGTCGGCATGGATAAACTGCCCAGATCTCCCGATAAGGTCACCTTTCCATGTTCCGGCAAAGCACTTAAGGTCGCTTGCCCTTGCGAAGAAGTGTAGATAATTAGTGAACTTATTAAAAGAAGAAGTATTTTCATCATTGGCAAAATTTTTACTCCAATTTAGGATCACTGTCGAGGTAACTCAACTATGTGGGATGAGTGGTCCGATTTTGTATATAGATTGCTTGATTTTGATGATTACAATCTGCAAACTATGTTGACAATTAATTGCGGAAAACCTTCCTGTTCAGACGAACTTCTTACACCATTCCAACTAATTGATTATTGAAAAAAGCAAAGAATTCCCGTATCGAACATCACAGACGGAAAATCATATTGTAGAGCATGTGAAATCTGCATTTACTCCAGGATGAATTTCATTGTATCATTTCTGATTTTCAGAATGTATAACTGATGCTGAGACAGGGATGGATTTATTCTGACCGACTGTTGAAATTCTAAATGATCCTCAAAAACTTTGCTGCCATCCAACGAATAGATGGTCACTTTTTCTTTTGAATTGGAAGGGTAATTAATCGTTAACTGATCTGTCGATCCATATACAGAGAAATGCCTTTGCAAGTCATCATTTTCACTGGATGTAATTACCGTATTTCTGATGGCTAATTCAAATCTTTTACTTCCATGTTCTGCTGACAAGGTAGCTAATGGAATGCCTGAGTTTTCACTTAAAACGTATTCAATGTTTAGTTCGTGATCTTTCAAAACCATCTGAAACCTACTAGGATTATTTTGCATCTCAACTACAAGGATTTCAAATTCATTTGATTCACCAATGTCATATCCGAGCGTCACTGATACGGAATCTGTTTCAGGTTCCAGCATGGGAAGCCCCTGAATTGCATAAGGTTCATCATTTATCCAGGAGTAAAAGGCGAAATCAGGATTACCTTTCAAATTGGGTGCATCTAGTCTAGGATCTTCGCCTGCTGTTGCCTTATCTGTAAATGCAATCATGGTTTCATTGTAATACTCTTTGCTTCTAAGCGCCAGTTTGATCATTACCGGAGAATCACTTTCTACTATTCTGAAGTGGTGATCATCATTATTTGCACCTTGTTCAGTCACCTGCATTTCTGGTGTAAACTGGAGGTTACCGTCTGTATTGGTTCTCACGAAAAAGCCCTGAAAGGAACCTATGTATCCATTCCATGTTGAACCTGACATTCCTGCTGAAGAGGTGACAGCTCCCAGACTATTAACTGTTGTATATCCCCCAAACCTTTTGCCACTGTTATTGGCTCCTCCATCGTCCCAAAGCCAGATGGCTCCCGTAATCGCCTGACCATTGGCATTGGCAAATATGTCATAGTCAATTGGCGCGGCGTACGGGTTGGCCACCAGGTTATAGCTGATTGGCGATTCTAATGAGATTGTTAAGGGAACACTTACGTTCCCTGTATTAGGATTTCCTGACAGAACAATTTCCGGGTCATTTTCAAAATAAGACACAAAATACCCATTACCCGGGAAGGCAGTTCCTGCCTCTTCGGTAAATGTTGCTGTCAGCGGGTCATATCCAACTGTCAGATCAGCTCCGAAATCAGAAACATCGGCATCACTCATTGGAGAACCCACCATGCTGTATCGGCGGTTAGCTTCCGGATTCCTCTTCACAGTATAGCTACCATCAATAGTAGCATCGCCGTGGATGGCTAGTATTCCACCTGACTCTACGGTTAGTGATGCTCCTGAATTAATCAATAAATCATTTACTGACGCAGTATCCTGACCGGAGATAACAGCAGCACTGCCTGCCGCAGTAATTTCAAGATCTGCATGGGCTTCAGGTATGGTTCCTATGTTCCAATTGGCTGGCTGGTTCCAATCGGAGTTCGATGTTCCTTTCCAATGAATCGGAATATTTTCAGTAGCCAGGCCAATCGTTGCACCGTCAACAGACGCATGGTCATTGTTCAACCCACCATCATAAGCTGTTAAGCCGGAAACTTCATCAAAATGGTAACTGGCTAATAAACCTTCCGTATCTCCTCTCACTTTCGCAAAAGCCCGATTTCGGATTTCCTGAGTACTTAAAACACGATCCCATATCACCACTTCATCCATTGAGCCTTTGAGAGGCGTCCAAAAAGTATTGGAACTTTTACCAATCAGAAGTGAAGCCGAAGTAAAATTGAAATCATTTACACTGGCTGTTACTACCGACTCTCCGTCGACGTAGAGCGTAGCAGAATTCCCAACTGAGAAGGTAAGCGCCACATGATGCCAAATGCCATCGGTCAGGTTTATAGCTTCAATTGGGTACAGGTTACTGTTATTACCCAGACCATCTCTAAATTGACACCAAATTCGGGAACCGTCATGCAAAACAACAAAACCATTTCTATTGGCATTATTTTGTTTACCCATCAAGGCATAACTAAACCCCGAAGGTCTGTCTTCCGGGGCTATTTTCACAAGAAATTCGACGGTACCTGCAGTGTTTTTTATCACAGGACGGGCCAGTGTAACAACATCATCAACCCCATCAAACGTGTAATGATTACCCAAACCAGTGGCTGAGACCACAATATCGGATGTAGAAAAGGGGCTGTCTGATCCATCGTAAATTGAAACTGTGTAATCAATTGTATATTCATATGGAACACCTCCAGTATCCAGCTGGTCTGATAGCATTGAGAAATCTGCCTGACTAATGTCACTATTCAACGTGACTGTTGGGCCTGATGGCAATACGGTCCTCGAAAGTGAAAGTGAAGTGATGTTAGGGTTGCTATCAGTAAGCGGTTTAAAAATATTGGAGTTGGTATTTGTAGAGATCGCCTGAAATTGGAATAGGTCATTTTCTGAAACCACTCCTCCAAACTTCGTCATATCTCTTTGACTCGGACCAGAATCATAGACCGTTCTCCGGGCGCTTGGTTCATCTAATCGCCAATGACCAAATGTTTCATCAGAAGCACCCGAAATCATGATTTCATCAAAACCTCCTTTCAGGTAATTAGTTCCTGCATTGTTTCGGCCACCAATGATGATGTCGTGATCACCCATAAAGAGTAAAGTGCCATTGATCGTAAAATTATACTGGACATCATCCAGGTAAACAATGATGGTAGAATTATTTAATTGTGTGATTCTTAGGTGATGCCATTTACCATCTGCAACATCATGAGTGCTAAAAGTCCATTCACTAAATGATGAAGTGTTATCACTTCGCCTCATATACAGTCGTAGTTCATCAGCAGTGTGAAATATGGTTAGGATACTTTGCTCATTGCTGAAAATTTCATCAGTTCTCCTCATCCGATAAATCTCCGTATTTTTTCCTGCGGTCAATTCATCAATTTTGAAATCGAATTCTAGTGCGGTAATCCGTTCGTTAAACCATTCGTCCAGTAGTTTTAATTCACCATTCACACCATTGAATTGGTAGGAAGAACCACCGTCATCATCTGCCAAACCAGTCGATTGATTCGAAAAAGCACTTAGCGATCCTGCGTTCTCATCTCTCACCCTTACGCGGTAAAAATAGAACTGCCCATCTTCTACCAGCGTGTCTTCCCATAGGAAGTTATATCCGGAGGGAATAAAGGTGGTATACAGTACATCCGGGTCATCTGACAGTCCCCTATAGACATCCACATGTGTGGGCGTGGTGATTCCTCCACCATCCCCACTCAGCATCAGCTTACTGTTTCCC
>JBCBHL010000113.1:0-19452 GCA_038525605.1 Bacteroidota bacterium | reverse complement strand
ATAAAATTGAAATGGTATTGTGTAACAAATTTATTTAATTTTATGGATCCGGTCGTAATAACGAAAGAAGCGCAAAAAGAAATCAAAAATATCATCAGCAATAAAAACATTCCTGACGGTTATGGATTGCGGGTTACCGTGAAAGGTGGGCAGGCCTGTGCCGGAGTAAACTATACCCTTGGTTTTGATAAGGAGGCGGAAGGAGACATCACCTACGATCACGAAGGCATCAAGGTAATTGTAAGGAAAAAAGAAATGATGTTTCTAATGGGCATTGAAGTGGATTTCTATGATGGCGCTGACGAACGGGGGTTTCTATTCAAGAATACAGCTATCCCAAATCCTGCTCAGTCATGATAACGGTTGATTTCGCACAAACACCACCGACAGGAGGATTGTATTTGGAAATACTGACTTCAACCTTTGTGTGATTTCCATATTCTTCCATGATCTGTACTATGATCTTTTGACCAAGATGTTCAAGTAACTTCGAAGGCTCACTCATAACTTGCTTCACGATGGCATATATACCTTCATAGTTGATAGTTCCTTCCAGGTCATCGTTTTTGGCGGCATGAGCAAAATTTGTCTCAACCTTTAATGAAACAGTATACTTATTACCTATTTTCTGCTCCTCTTCGTAGTAACCATGAAAAGCAAAAAACTCCATTTCTTCCAGTATTACGCTACCCATTATTCCAATTCATCAAAAAATGATCCTCCAGTATTACCGGAACTACTTGGCTTTTTCACCTGAGGTTTTACAGTTTTCACTGCTGTTTTTTTAGGAGGTGTGTCATTTAGAATTTCTTCTTTACGAAGCGCCTTTACTTTTTCTTTCTGCTGCTCTGCAATTTTCTGAGAAGAATTAAGGTAATCAGTATCGATCTTTTCCTGTGAAGATCTGGCCAATTCTTTGACCTTTTTCACGTGATCTTCCATTTTGAATTCTCCCCTGGCCTTATCAGTCCTCTGAATTCTGTCCAGGACATCAGCAGACAAGTTCTTTAGTTCGCCGATGACATTGTCGCGGTGGTTTTCTATTGTTCGGTAATTTTGCTCCAGTTCTTTCACCGCAACCTGCATTTCATCTACCAGTTGTCTGGCTTCAGATTCTGCTTTTTCGATAATTGCCCTCGCTTTTGATTTGGATTCACTGAGCAGAGCTTCCGAATTCATCTCTGTTTCTTTCATGTGAAGCTCAGCTGCTTTAGTAGCTTGATCGATGAGATTGGCTCCTGTATCCTCAGCGGTTTTCAATGTTTTAAAGAGGGAACTTTCTACTTCTCTCAATTTCATCACCTCTTTTTCGGCCTGATCAAGTTTAATCCTCAACTCTTTATTTTCATCAAGTATCCTTTCCCATTCATTTGACATGGAAAGTAAAAATGCATTTACTTCGTCTTTGTCAAATCCCCGTAACTTTTTCTCAAAAGTCTTTTGCCTGATTTCGAGTGGCGTGATTTTCATATTACTTAATCAAATTTTATATCCCAAATAGAGATGGTTCTGTCATCGCTGCAAGACACCAACTGATGCTGATGGTCAGACCAATAGAGCTTATTGACAGAAGTTCCATGACCTGCGTGTCTTGCCTTATCGATAACCTTTAAAAGTTTGAATGTCTCTGCATCCCATACTTTTATCGATTTATCCATGCTACAAGTTACAAAATGTTTTCCGTTAGGACTGAAATGCAAATTATTTATTGCATACATATGTGCAATTATGGACTCATGCGCTGCATAATCATTGTCTGAGTTCCATATTTTTAAATGCGCATCTCGGCCAGCACTCAGCAAGTACTTTTCATCCGGTGAGTATTTCAACGTAAAGACTGAGTTTTTATGCGCTTTTATTTCTTTTTTCAGTGAGTAATCATTCCAGTCGAATATTCTGATAGCATGGTCGCTGTAGCCCACAGCAAACTCTTCCTTTCTAAAATTCACTGCAATAGCACGGGCACTTTTATCAGAAGTTTTGATGATTTTGTCAATGGTATTCGCCTCCCAGTTTACAACAAATACTTCTCCGGATCCCGTTCCGGCAATTAGCTTATCACCAAAATATTGAATATCGAAAATAGCTGAAGCATTTAATTTGAGCGTCTTTAATTCTTTTTTCGACGCAATGTCAATAAAATGCAGACCTTCAAAATTTTGACCAACAACGACCTGTTTTCTGTAGGGATGATAAACCAACGAATAAACAGACGCAGGTACTTTTGCCAGTAAATGACCAGTCTCAGGGTTCGTGATATCCCACAACACCACCATTCCATCACCAGCACCGGAAAGAAAGTGCTGACCATCTACACCTGCCAATGTGTAAATACTATCATTGTGCCCCGTAAGCGTATGAAGTTTACTGACTGTCACTTTATTCATTCACTCAAAATTATTACAATTGCATGTAACAATAATCTTTTCTTAGAATAAGTTTTATGCCGTTAGCGAAAGTTGTAAAGGTAAATGAAGACATTATTTACGGTATTTGGGAGATAGCTGAAGAAATCGAGACTCTTTTATCTGATGAGGCATTTAACAATCACGAAAACATCGATGTAGCTACTTTACACCCCAAAAAGCAACTTGAATATGCTACTTCCAGAATTTTGATTTCAAAGCTTTGTGATGAAATTGGCTATCCCTACAACGGACTAATGAAAGATGAGTTTGGCAAACCCCATTTGCCGGATTGCAACTATCAACTTTCAATATCTCATTCATTTCCTTTCGCCATTGCTATTTTGAATAAGAACGGCTCTGCGGGAATTGACATTGAATATCCTAATGCAAAACTGAAGCGCATCAGCTCCAAATTTCTAAATGAGCAAGAGCTTAAATACAACGAAAGCCTCACCGACTTGTGTAAAGTCTGGTGTGTCAAAGAGACTTTGTACAAAATCTATGGTAGGAAAAAGGTAGACTATAAAAAACATTTACATGTTGATCTGGGAATCTCCCACGACCGATGTGTTGGTATATTTTCAAATGACGAATTCACCGCTGAATACGAAATAAGGATAGAAGAATACGAAGGTTTTATCTATTGCTACAATCTCTAATCGCTTAGGATATCCATCAATATTTTCATTTCGTCTGCTTTGGAATAATCGCCCAGCTTTTCGAAAGACACCACTAAGTTCCTCAAACATCTGACCATCATGGTTTTATGATCACATGGTTCATAAAAAATCTCCTTCGAGGGAAGCCCAAGATGATCAATATAATTGTCAATATCATCTTTTGAGAAAACCAATCCTTTATTAAATACATTGATGTAAAACTGATTTTCACCCTGCTTGTAAGTAAGGATGAAGAGATTAGGCAAATTCACTCCGTAAACAGGCATACCAAGTCTCTGAGCCATGATCATATATATGGCGCACAGTGTAATCGGGTTACCTTTTTTAGATTGCAAAACCACATTGATCATCGAATTGGAAGGAGAATGGAAATTCTTCGTGTTGGCTCTGAATCGAAACTTATTAAAAATCATGCTATTTAGCACCTTCACTTGTAGCGAAGGTGCCAAATCATCTTTGAATTCTCTCCATACTTCGTGATAGAGCTGCTCAAATTCGGCTTTCAGCTCATCGTAATTTAAATCGGGGTACTGATAGGTAGCTACCAGCCACAAACCTTTGAGGAGATCGTCAGTATCTTCATCTCTCCAGTTGGCCAGTCTTTCCTGCAACAACTCAAACTGGAGTACGTGGATCATATCTTCGATCCGCCTCTGCACTTCAGGATTGAAACTGTTCTCCCATTCTTCCTCCAGAAAAGGAATCGTTTGTGTGCCAAGTGAAATAATTTTCTGCTCTACATGGCTTTTAACTTCCGTATCCTCATCGTCTAAAAGAGTAACCAGTGCTTTGAGTTCTTTTTTATTCATTTAGAATTGATTATCAGGTCTGAATAACCCCAACATTAAAGGGCTTTTCAATTGGCGCATGATTTGCGGCCTCTATACCCATTGAAATGATTTTCCTGGTATCCACCGGATCGATAATTCCATCCACCCAGATTCTGGAAGCTGCATAATAGGGACTTAACTCCTCGTTGTACTTGGCAGTTATTTCATCAAGCAATTTTTTCTCATCTTCCGGAGATATTTCCTGCCCTTTGGCCTTTAACGTCGACACTTTGATTTGCAGGAGCGTTTTCGCTGCGGAAGCACCACTCATAACCGCCAATTGTGCTGTAGGCCAGGCATAGATAAGTCTCGGATCATAGGCTTTGCCACACATGGCATAGTTTCCTGCACCATAGGAATTCCCTAACACAAAGGTGAACTTAGGCACCACACTATTCGCCATAGCATTTACCATTTTAGCACCATCTTTGATGATACCTCCATGTTCGGATTTGCTGCCTATCATAAATCCGCTCACATCGTGGAAAAATACCAAAGGAATCTTTCGTTGATTACAATTCATGATAAACCTGGCAGATTTGTCAGCAGAATCTGAATAGATCACACCGCCCATCTGCATTTCAGTAGCTGATCCCTTCGATGCTGAACCCTGACTCTTTTTGGCTTTTACAATTTTTCTTTGGTTGGCGACTATTCCGACGGCCCATCCATCAATTCTGGCATAGCCACATACAATTGTTTGTCCGTAATCTGATTTATATTCCTCAAATTCGGAATCATCGACCATGCTTTTGATAATGTCTCTTACCTCATAAGGTTTGGTCCTGTCGACAGGAAAGAGACCATATAAATTCTCGATTTTCTCTTTGGGAGCAACTGGCTCCTTTCGATCGAAACCTGCGTTTTCAGGCGCTCCAATTTTATCGAATATATTCTTAATGGCATCCAGACATTCCTCGTCTGTATCGTACTGATTGTCAGTAACACCCGAAATTTCACTATGAGTTGCAGCACCACCAAGTGTCTCATTGTCAATATCTTCTCCTATGGCTGCTTTTACCAGGTAACTACCTGCCAGGAATATACTTCCTGTCTTCTTCACAATCAAAGCCTCATCGGACATAATCGGCAAATAGGCACCACCTGCTACACAACTTCCCATAATAGCTGCTACCTGTACGATACCCATCGAGGACATTTTAGCATTGTTTCTAAACTGTCGTCCGAAGTGCTCTTTATCCGGAAAAATCTCATTTTGCATGGGAAGGAATACACCCGCACTATCCACCAGGTAAATAATCGGCAGCCTGTTTTCCATTGCAATTTCCTGGGCGCGCATGTTTTTCTTTGCAGTAATCGGAAACCATGCACCAGCCTTTACTGTAGCATCATTGGCTACAATTACACATTGACGTTTCTGCACATAACCGATTCCGATTACAACACCACCGGATGGGCAACCACCCACATCCTGATACATTCCGTCTCCTGCAAATGCGCCAACTTCAAGAAATTCAGAACCGTCATCTGTTAGGTAAGCAATTCTTTCTCTGGCTGTTAGCTTTCCTTTTTTATGCTGAGAGGCAATCTTTTTTTCTCCACCGCCAAGTTTTACTTTGTCAAGCCTGGTTTTTAACTGATATACCAATTGCTTATAAGCGTCTTCGTTTTTATTGAAGGCTAAATCCATTTTTGGGTATTTTAAGGTTTGTTTTGCGGCAATTTAGTTAAGATTCTTTTTTACCTTCTTATGTTTTTTGCCCAATGGTGAGAAAAAGTCTTTCGGATGCTCATTTAGGTGATTAGTAAGCTTATCGATATCGATCAGTAACTGATTGAGATTATTATATAAGGAATCATTAGACATCAGCTTACCGAGTGTTCCACCGTCCTGCTTTAGGTCGCCAATCGTACCGTTGAGGTTATCGATCATGCTATTGGTTTTATCCAGTGTTGTTTTTAAATCAAGTTCATTCAAATTACCCATAAATTGAGAAGTACTATCGAGCACGGGGCTTACTTTTTCGATAGCTCCCTTCAACTCTACAATTGTTTCTTTGGTCGCAATCATCGTTTCGTCCAATCTGTAGGTGGTTCTTTTCAGCTCCAGCTGACTGCTTTTGATAAAATCATTGGTGCTTTTGATCATTTCGGCAAGGTCTTCTCCACTACCCTTCATACCAGCCAGAATTTCATTGATTCTAGAAATGGTGATTTCTATGTCGTTTGCAACTGTACCGGTAGTTTCCAGCACCTTATCAAAAGGATTATTGACTCTCGCTTCCAGCGTGTCACCGTCAGCTTTTGGTACATCGATATTTCCTACATCCAATTCTATCGCTTTTCCACCCAGAAAATCACTGTTAATCAGAATCGCTTTTGCCGTATCGCCCACGATAAAATCGTCTTTGATTTCAAGCTCTACCATAATGTATCCTTTCTGCTGATTGAGCTGTACTGCACTCACTCTTCCGATACTTAAACCATTGACTACAACAGGATTGGAAACGGTAAGGCCATCAACATTTGCATATTTCACGTAATACTTTTTAACTCCTGAAAACAGGTCATTTCCTTTCAGAAAGTTAAACCCGAAGTATAGCAGGACACCTGCTACGATTGCTAAAATTCCAACTTTTACTTCTTTCGACACTTTGTGTTTAGTTTAGGCTGATCAGTTATTTTCCAGTTCGTTCTTATAATCTCTGAAGGCTCTGTAAATTCCTGAAGCTATGAATACTTGATTAACTTTATCGTTCAACTCTTTTTCTTCTTTTTCATTACTTAGAAATCCAACTTCCACCAGCACACTGGGCATGGTTGTCCTCCACAGCACGAGAAAACCAGCAGATTTCACTCCTCTACTCCTTCTGTTTACCCGGTTTTTAAATTGGTATTCAATGTTTTGGGCAAACTTAATACTATTCTGTTGGTAGGCGCTTTGAATCAAAGAAAAGGTAATGTATGATTCTGGCGAAGCGGGATCAAAATCGTCATATACTTCTTTATAATCTTCCTCCTGAAGGATCACTGAGTTTTCCCGTTGCGCAAGATTCAAATTATCATCGGTTTTATGTGCTCCCATTACATAGGTTTCACTACCATATATTCTGTCATTGGAAATAGCATTGCAATGTATGCTCATGAACAAGTCTGCGTTGTTCGTGTTAGCGAGATTTGCTCTCTCATGAAGTGTAGGATAAGAATCGTCCGTCCTGGTATAAATAACCTCCACGTCCGGCATGTTTTCTTTGATAATCCTTCCAGTCTCCATAGCAATCTTCAGTGCCACATCTTTTTCATGAGATATACGACCTACAGTACCTGGGTCTTTACCGCCATGACCAGCGTCAATCACTATTTTTCTGATTTTATAATCCTGCAAATCCACCGTAGAAAACGAACCCGCAACTAAAATCACAGAAATTATTAATATACGTACAATATTTTTCATCGCAATCAGGTTGTATATGCTAAAAAGCGATAATTTTACACAAAATTGTTAAATTTTAATAAGAACTAAAAACAGGGTATCCCTTGAGAATTATAATATTCATCGGTCTTCTAACATTTTGTTTCCATTCCCTGAAATGTCAAACTACTTCTGATACTACAAAAACGTTTCCAAAAATGGAAATAGTATCTGACACATTACCTAAAGTTCCGGAAAATATTATTAAAAATACAGATTTAATCATTAAACCAATGAGCGAATCTGATTCTTTAATGAATATCTCAAAAAAGGACTCTGTTAGCACCTTAAATACCCCACCGGACACCACAGTGATCGCTACTACGCGGCGCAAAGGCGATATCAATACTAAAATAGACTATTCATCTCAGGATAGCATGTTTTTTGACCTAAAGACTCAAAATCTTTATTTATATGGAGATTCCAAGGTAAAATACGGATCGATCAATTTAACTGCGGATCGGATTTTGGTGAATTGGCAGGATAAGACGATTAAAGCAGATTACTCGCTGGATTCCGCTGGCAACAAAGTTGGTAAGCCTGTTTTTCAAGAGAAAACTGAAAAGTATGAAACTGACGAAATGATCTACAATTTCCAGAGCAGGAAAGCAGTAATCAACGGGGTAATTACAGAACAGGACGGCGCATTTATGCATGGCCAACTGGTCAAAAAAAATGCTGATAATGTACTATTTATAAGAAATGCCAGATATACTACCTGTAACCTGGCAGAACCACACTTTCATATTCAGTCCAGCAGACTGAAAGTGATCCCTAAAAACAAAATTGTTTCCGGACCACTAAATCTTCGGTTTAAAAACATCCCCACCTTCCTCTGGCTGCCATTTGGTATGTTTCCGCAACCCAAGAAAAAATCCTCGGGTATTTTGGTACCGTCATATGGAGAAGAAAGACAGCGTGGTTTTTTCCTACGTGACGGAGGTTATTACTTTGCAATCAATGACTACATTGATCTGCGTTTATCAGGTGATATCTATTCCAAAGGTGGCTATGCGCTCAGAGCTGCAACGACTTACAAAAAGCGATATAAATACGGTGGTAACTTTGGCTTTACTTATAACAGGTTTTTAAGTGATGATCTTGAAAACCCATTGCAGACCAATGATTTCTGGGTGCAATGGAGTCACAGACCTGAATCCCGGGGTACTGGTTCGTTTTCTGCATCTGTAAACGGTGGAACCAGAAGTTATAATCAGAACAATAACCAGGTGACACAGGATCCTACCAGGAACATCAATTCGCAGTTTACCTCAAACATCAGCTACAGTAAATCTTTCCAGGGTACTCCTTTAAGGGTTTCAGGAAATTTGCGTCATCGACAAAACATTTCAACGGGGGAAGTAAATCTGACCTTACCGGAATTAACCACTTCGGTACAGCGTGTATTTCCGCTCAAAAAATTCTTCAAATCCAGCAAATCTCCATTTGCTAAACTAGGGATGAGTCATAACTTCAATTTCAGAAATGAAGTTACCAATATCATTCAAACGAGATCCGCCTCCTTTGCCACAACAGAGGAAGCCACAACCGACACACTCGATTTCCAGGGCGATCTTGCGGAGATTTTCAGAAGGGGAAGATTCGGTGGCAGACACCAGATCCCGATTTCTACTGCATTGAACCTGTTTAAATTCTTCACCGTAAGCCCAAGCCTGAATTATGAAGAAATCTGGTATTCCAAAAGGCTGAATTATACTTACGATCCTAATGCTCAGGCTGTTGAAATTGATACAATTCAGGGCTTTCAACGCGTAAACAGCTACAGTATCGCAACCTCTGTCAACACAACTCTATACGGACAGCTAAATTTCGGCAGTGACAGCAAAATCCAGGCGATCAGACACGTAATCCAACCTAGTATTTCTTTCAGTTACCGTCCGGAATTCAATCAATACTATCAGGAAGTACAAATCAATGAAGCCGGCGATACCAGAATTATCTCGCAATATGAAGGATTTCTCCTGGGGACTCCCGGGAATGTTGGTAGCCAAAGTATTTCTGCGTCGATCAGAAATAACCTGGAGATGAAGGTGAAATCCAAAAAAGACACCATTACAGGTTACAAGAAAGTGAAGATTCTGGATAACTTCGCATTAAGCACTGGCTATAATTTTGCCGTTGATTCATTCAATCTGTCAAATATCAGATGGGACGCAAGAACTACACTTTTTAACAGAAAAGTGAATATCAACATAAATGGTACCTTCGACCCGTATATTTATGATTTACAATCAGAAACTTTCAATGATGACGGAACGCGAACAGTAGTTCAAAGGAGGGTCAACCGCTTTGCCTGGAATGCAGGACAGGGAATAGGCAGGCTCCAAAGTATACGGGCGAATGTCTCGTTTTCACTTAAACCGCCAGGGAGTGGAAACAGCACTGTCGACGATTCAGGTGGTCAATTCGACACCTTCAACGGAGACCCGAATTTCAATCCTAACTTTCAAAGTGATTTAGGTACACCTGATGAACTGGCAGTAATCAATTCCAATCCTAATGAATATGTAGATTTCAATATCCCCTGGAGTTTGAATATCAGATATAACATCGGAAGAACACGAACGGGATTTGCAGACCCCAGAATCGATCACTCCATCTCTTTTAATGGTGATTTGAGCATAACTGATAAAACGAAAATCAGGTTCAACAGTGGTTATGATATTGAAAGGAATGAATTTACACAAACCTCAATAACGGTCAACAGAGATTTACACTGTTGGGTACTGGACTTTAGCTGGGTACCATTCGGACTATTCCAATCCTTTAATGTAACCCTCAGAGTAAGGGCTGCTCTTCTTCAGGATCTGAAACTGGAAAGAAAAAACAGAAACCAGGTATTCCTGAGACAGTAAATAATTCAATCAAAGTTTAGGCTACTTGTTTAGTACAATTTAAGAATTAAATCTGGTGACTATTTCCAACTATTCAGGTATAATCATCATTTAGTTGGCTTAGATATCAGGAGCCATTTTATACAAATGAAATCAATTACCAGAGAATAGACATTCCTGTTTACTAATAACACTAATTTACAAAAATCCATTCGACAGCAATTAGCTGCCACTAAACTGTATTATCTGGTCAACGATAGTTTCCTCCTAAAAACACTATCGAAATAGGTCTTTATTTACATCAAGATATCAACGACTAAAGACATTGACTATGAATAATTTTCAGATATATAATTTAAACAGTTTCCTGGCAATGAAGAGATTGATCAACATGCTCATTAAAAAGGATGCGCTTACCAGCAAAAAAATGGACCAGTTGCTGCTAATTGGAACAGCAAGGGGTTTTTCAAATAAAATGATACTGGAGACAGTAATGGATTGTCAGATAGAATTTCGCGTTGATTAATTTTGGTTTTTTGGTTTACATGAAAAAAGCGTAGAATTATCTACGCTTTTTACCTCTTTTATATTTTTTATTCCTTACTGATCAAGAAAGCTCACAAACAGACCTTCATCAGTTTTTTCAACCTTAGCGAGTCCGCCTTTCGTCAATGATTTGATTGCTTTGTCCCATTTTTTATTAGACAAACCAGCCTGCTCTTTGATTGTCCCCAATTCAGCTTTTTCTGCTGATTTCAGCAATTCGTAGATTACTTTTTCTTCCTCTGAGAGCACTAACGGTTTCTTTTCAGGCTTCATCTGAGGAAAGAACAACACATCCTGTATAGAGTTTGAATTGGTCATGATCATAGAAAGTCTATCGATTCCGACACCTAAACCTGCCGTTGGAGGCATCCCATATTCCAGCGCTCTTAGGAAATCCTCATCAAGCACCATAGCTTCATCATCTCCCCTTTTGCCAAGCTCAATTTGCTCTTCGAATCTTTTTCTCTGATCTATCGGATCATTTAATTCAGAGAATGAATTACAGATTTCCTTTCCATTACAAATAGCCTCAAATCTCTCTACCAGGCCTTCTTTATCTCTGTGTTTTTTGGCCAACGGCGACATTTCAACAGGATAATCAGTGATGAAAGTCGGCTGTATCAACTTCGGTTCACAGTGTTCACCGAAAATCTCATCAATCAGTTTCCCTTTCCCCATTGTTTCATCAACAGGTACGTTGAGCTCTACTGCAGTTTTTCTCAGTTCATCCTCATCCATTTCAGAGATATCTACTTTTGTGAAATGTTCGATCGCTTCGAACATCGTAAATCTCTTCCACGGTCTTTGGAAATTAATCTGATGCTCACCTACCTGCACTAGCGTGGTGCCATGCAAATCCATAGCCACCTTCTCTACCATTTCTTCCACTAGATCCATCATCCACTCATAATCTTTGTAAGAGACATAAAGCTCCACCTGAGTAAATTCAGGATTGTGAAACCTAGACATCCCTTCATTCCTGAAATCCTTAGAGAATTCAAAAACACCGTCAAAACCTCCAACAATCAGTCTCTTCAAGTACAATTCGTTGGCAATCCTCAAATACAGAGTCATGTCCAGCGTATTGTGATGAGTTTTGAAAGGTCTTGCCGCAGCTCCCCCATACAATGGCTGAAGGATAGGCGTTTCAACTTCCAGATATCCCTTATCAGCAAGGTAATCTCTCATGGAGTTTACCAGTTTTGTTCTTTTTACAAAGGCGTCTTTTACGTGTGGATTGACAATCAGATCCAGATACCGCTGTCTGTATCTTGTTTCAGGATCAGTTAGAGCATCGTAAGTCTTTTTGTTGCCCTGCTCATCTTCCACTTCTCTTACTACCGGAATTGGCTTGAGAGATTTGGTTAGAATCTTAAATTCAGTTACGTGAATTGATAACTCTCCTACCTGTGTTTTAAAAACAAATCCCTTGATACCAATGATATCACCGATATCCATCATTTTCTTAAAAACTGTGTTGTAAAGCGTTTTATCTTCGTCCGGGCAGATATCGTCCCTTCTCACATAAATCTGCACTCTTCCAACACTGTCCTGAATTTCAGCAAAAGTAGCATTCCCCATGATCCTTCTGGTCATCAATCGCCCAGCGATGCTCACGCTCTTGAAATTATCAGGATGTTTGTCAAAATTTTGTTTGATCTCCTCAGAGGTTGTATTTACTTCAAACAATTCAGCAGGATAAGGGTCTATTCCCATCGCCTGCAATTCTTCTCTTACATTTCGTCTTTGTAATTCCTGTTCACTCAATTGCATATTCTGATGCTATTTTACTGTTTTTCTTCTTTTCAATTCACTCTTGATGAGATTAAACTCTCTGCTGGTTTGTCCCGCAATAGAAGTATTCTCATCCGCTCTCCTCGATAAATAGGGCATCACCTTTCTCACAGGCCCATAAGGCACATATTTGGTAACGTTATATCCAAGAGATGCCAAAGTAAAAGAAATGTTATCACTCATCCCATATAATTGAGCGAAATACACTCTTTTGTCGTTTTTATTGATGCCCTTTTCAGCCATTAGTTCTGCGGTAAGGGATGAACTCTTTTCATTATGAGATCCTACCACAGTGCTGATAGTGGATATATTGTCCAGACAAAACCTGATGGCCGCATCATAATCTTTATCAGTAGTCGCTTTATCTGGTTGAATAGGGTCGGTATAGTTTAGTTCCTCCGCTCTTTCTCTCTCCTTTTCCATGTAGGCGCCTCGTACGAGCTTAGCTCCCAGTTGATAACCTGCATCAATGGCATTTCTGTGCGATTCTACCAGGTTGTCATACATTTCATGACGATACATCTGATAAGTATTGTAAACAACCACTCTGTTTTTGTTGAAATGAGCCATCATTCTGTAAGTGATATCATCGATCGTATCCTGAATCCAACTCTCTTCACCATCGATCAATATTTTAGAATCAATCTGATCTACCCTTTCGCATATTTGAAAAACTCTGCTTTCCAGTGATTCATAAGAGTTTTGTTCCTCAGCATTTAAGGCCTCACCAGCCTGCACCTTGCGCATTACCTCAAAACTTCCCAACCCTGTCAACTTGATGACGCAAAAAGGAATGTGCTGAGCAGTCTTTACAATCTCCACGATCCTGAACATCTCCTCTTTAGTCGCTTCAAAGCCTTCCTCGGTCTTTTCTCCTTCAACTGAATAATCCAGAATAGTCTTCACATTGCTGGCACCAAGACTATCGATTGTTGGCTCGCAACCCTCCAGCGTTTCACCACCTACAAACAAACTATAAACTGTGTTTTTTACGATTGTTTTGGTAAAAGGTATTCTTAAAGTCAAAGCAATATTCGCAAGCGATGTTCCAATTCCTACCAATGCCGGATTGCTCATAATCTTAAACAACTTATATGCCTTTTTCAGATATTTATCAGATTTGGAGGCAAAAGCTATTGAGGTGTCTTCAAACGATATTCTTTCGGTGTTCATGTTATCTATCCCTACTTTTTTAGGAAAAACGCAAAGATATACCTTATGGAAATTGCTTTATCCTAATTTTAACAATTTCTTTGTCAGACAACTACCCAAATTCGATACTTACTGATGTGATATATCCATTGAACACAGCAACTCAATGTTTGTAAAAGTGTTCGATAAAATAGTTTTATGATAAATAATAACGTAACAGTAACGAGTGACATCAATCAGGAACTTGGTGACTTTCTTAAAAGCAGAGATTATCAAAAAATTGCTGTAATAGTTGATGAAAATACAGAAGCACACTGCTTGCCGCAAATCCTTGAAAGTATCGGTGAACATTGGCTACTGAAGATCAATAGTGGTGAAACAAACAAAACGCTCAGCACTTGTGAGCAATTATGGAATGCGCTGACGGAAGCTTCCTTCAGCAGGAAAGATCTGGTCATCAATCTTGGAGGTGGCGTAATTGGTGACATGGGTGGTTTTGTGGCTTCAACTTATAAAAGGGGTATCGACTTCATCAATTTACCTTCGACCTTGCTTTCCCAAGTGGATGCCAGTATCGGAGGTAAGTTAGGAATAGATTTCAATGGTTATAAAAACCATATCGGCATTTTCAGGGAACCTACTCAGGTAATTGTGTATCCGGCCTTTATTCAAACGCTTTCCAAACGTGAATTATATTCCGGATTTGCAGAAGTAATCAAACACGGACTGATCAAAGATGCAGCTTATTGGTCAGGTCTGATCAATAAAAGTTTTGAAGATTATGATTGGCTTAAGATCATCAATCATTCCATTGAGATCAAAAGTGAAGTGGTAGAAAATGATCCTTATGAAAAGGGAGAAAGAAAAATATTGAATTTTGGCCATACGATTGGCCATGCCATCGAAACCTATTTTCTTGAAACACCTGACAGGTTACTGCATGGTGAAGCAATTGCGGTTGGTATGATTTGCGAGGCTTTTCTCAGCAGTAAATTCGCGGGGTTACCTGAAAACCAATTGACGGAAATCAGCGATTTCATTATCAAAACTTACGATCTTCAAAAAATTGACACGCGGTTATTTGAAGAAATCATGTCACTTACCCTGCAGGATAAAAAGAATCATGCAGGTATGGTAAATTACAGTCTATTAAAGGAAGTTGGAGAATGCGGATTTGATTATCAGGTTCCCGGACAGCTTGTACTGGACAGTTTATTTTATTTCAACAGTCTTGTTAAATAAATAAATCGTATGAATCATCATTTGCATCATCTAATGGGGTAGTACGTTTGTTTTTGTAAGTCTTTGCTTTGCTTTTCACAATCTTTTTAGGAGAACTGCTAAAGAAGGCAAACAAGCCAACGGCTGTAGTTGCGATAACGGATGTAATAACTTTTGTATTCATATCAAATTTAAGTTTTGTTTATGGTATACTATATATACACAAAAAACGTGCTAAAGGTTGTAACGAATATTTTTATTTTTGAAAAAAAACTTGAAAAGTGGATATAACACTCAAATCAAAGGTCAAAAATCTGAATGGCCACATAAAATTAAACTCATCGAAGAGTGAAAGTAATCGTGTATTAGTTATAAATGCATTGAGTGGTGGCCTTTGCAAAATTGACAACCTGTCTAATGCGCGGGACACAGACACCATGCAACGCCTTCTAAGCCAATCAGAAAGCGACACATGGGATGTGCTTGATGCCGGAACTACGATGCGATTTCTTACGGCATTTACCGCTGTATCAAATAGAAGCAGGGTACTTACCGGGACGGAGCGCATGCAACAGAGACCTATCAAAATTCTGGGTGACGCACTGGAAAAACTCGGTTCGTCAATAGCATATCTCAACAACGAAGGTTATCCACCGCTTAGCATTGCACCAATTAAAAAGCAATTAAATTCGGTTATTCAAGTCCCTGGTGATATCAGTAGTCAGTATATTTCTGCACTACTCATGATTGCTCCGGTTTTACCGGAAGGCCTGACCATCGAAATTGAGGGCACCATTTACAGCCGACCATATATCGAAATGACCCTTTCTCTTATGCAACATTTCGGTATCAGTCATGAGTGGGAGAAGCAATCGATTAAAATATCACCACAGAAATATCAACCTAATCAATATACTGTTGAGTCTGACTGGTCTGGTGCCAGTTACTGGTACAGTATGGCAGCTCTTGCTGATGAAACGGATATTTATCTGGAAGGACTGAGAAGTGTCAGCAATCAGGGTGATTTTGAAATTGTTCGGATCATGGAGGGATTTGGTGTAAAGTCCGAATTTGATGAAAACGGTGTTAGGCTGACAAAATCCGGATCTGTGGAGAAAGAATTGACCATCGACTTTAAAAGTTGTCCTGACCTGGCCCAGACGGTGATTGCCTGTGCTGCATTGAAGGGTATTGATCTGAAAATGACCGGACTTGAAAGTCTGAAAATCAAAGAAACTGACCGCATTGCTGCTATGCAAAAGGAATCGGCGAAATTTGGCGGTCAACTAATTGAAAACAATGATCAATGGGTTTTCAAAAGCAATCCTCAGATATCTTCCGATGTTGTGACCATCGAAACTTATGAAGACCACAGAATGGCGATGGCATTTGCGCCATTGAGCTTCATTGGTGAACTGACAATCAAAGAAAAAGAAGTTGTGAATAAATCATATCCTGATTTTTGGAGAGATCTTAAGAAGGTAGGAATTCTGTAAATCAAGAAGTGCCTGCTATAGATAATAGGAAGGTATAACAGGCACTTTCTCATTCTAAAATGAACCCTAAAATTACATTGGGGTTGTCTTGATCTGACTAAATTCTACCTGACCAAAACCTGAACTTGGTTTAGACTGTAAATAGAGACCAGCCTTAAAATAGTTTTCCGGTGAGGGAAGGTTACTGTATGTTTTCACCAGACTGTTGTTCAGATAGATCCTTACCTGACTGTTATTTGATTCTATCCGCATATTGAGTTCATCTCCCAGTCTGTATGATCCTATATCGTCCGCACTGTCGTTAGTTGCATCCCCAATCACGTAAAGCGTGCCATTGCTGCCACTACTGGCATTTGACCCTGCCCTGATTTGTAAACGGACTATGTCGTCATAACCTCGACTCTTTTTACCATGAATCTGAGCAAAACAGATCTTCCCGGAACTTGGTACCCTTGTCACCTTAGCCTTTATTTCAAGCTTGCGAAGCGTTGAACTTCTCATATCCCACCAGATCTCATTACTTCCGTCACTGATCATTTCTCTCAATTCCGATCTTGGATTAGAAGATCCTGAGGTACTTGGTGCACCAGCCTGGCATTTGAAAATCACATTATTGCCACTAGTGTAAAAATATCTGTTATCTTCATAGAACCTAAAACTGGGGTCACCGCTGTAATCATTATCCAACTGATTCACATATACTTCATCAGCTTCGCTATCGCCATCCTGCGATTTCGGCAAGGTAATTTTCCAGTTTCTCAAATTCAAAACGTCGTAAGGGAAGTTTCCGGCAGGTGGTGGTGGATTGACCGATCCCTGCGTTCCAAATATCTCCACTTCGGTGATGCTATTCCAGTTGTTTGAAGAGTTACCTTTCCCAACGATTCTTAAATAACGTGCCGTATTATTAGGCAAATCCCAAGTTTCCAATGCTAAAGTTGTTCCACTGGTCGTCTTTGATTTGATCTTTGTTAAACTAGAAGTGCTGTTTCCAACCCAAACTTCAAAAGAAGAAGTCCTTTGATTGCCTTTGAAAAAGGCAATTTTAACATAGTCAATCAATTGTGCACCCCCCAGATCGTACGTAACGTATTGACCGCTTCCTTGTGCAGACCATCTGGTATTGAGATTTCCGTCAAGTGTGCGGGATGCCACATTTGGACTTTGCTGAGAAGATGCCGAAACACCTGCCACAGTTAACTTTACTGAATTGGAAGATAATGCAGGTGATTCTTCTAACTGCACTTCGGTTAATTCATCTGTAGGATTACATGCAAATGTTAAAAAAATGCAAATCATTAAACATTTTAGGGAGTTAGCAATCCCTATGTTTTCTTTTGAATAATACATAGTAGTTTTTTAATAAATTGTTAATTGTTGTTAGCGAGATCAGTTATTGTTTCCGCTATGGTCTACCGGGGTTGTTATTCCTTAGACCTGCAATATTTGATTAACATTTCCTTCCTTTAAATTGGTTAACCAAAAATTGGTAAACCAATATAATGAATATTTACTACCATTCAAAAAATTCATAATTCGCAAAGCTAAATACCTCATATAATTGCATAATTATCAAATTTAAAGCTTACTTAATGCAATTATTGTAATAAATAAGCATGTATAAAGAATTACCTCCAATATCATTTCAAAAACATTTTATATGATTAAACATTTAAATTTTCACAAAACAGACCTCATAAACGACATAAAATTGCTAAAAATCTAAAAGTTGATTTGGTTTTTAAAAATATGTTAGTAAATTGGTAAACCAAAATTGGTTAACCAATTAATAGATATGGAAGTATTAAACAATTTCAAAGAGATCGAAGTAGTAAGTCCCAGCGATAAAATCATAGAACAAATTCACGAGCTCATATCCTCCGGGCAGATAAAACCGGGAGACAAGCTTCCACCTGAAAGAAAGCTTTCAGAGAAGTTTGGCGTAGGCAGAAGCTACGTCCGAAATGCGATCAGGAAGCTGGAGTTCTATGGAATTGTAAAAACACTTCCACAAAGTGGTACAGTTGTATCAGGTCTGGGTGTCACGGCACTGGAAGGTCTGATCAATAATGTATTACAAATAGTAGAGAAAGACTGGTACGCGCTGGTAGAAACAAGGGTAATATTGGAAGTTAACGCCGCGATGTTAGCCGCCCAGGTCGCTGATTATGACAGCATTCGAAAACTGGAAGATGCTTTGACTAAATACAGGGCGAAAGTTGAATCCGGTGCGCCGGCTGTAGAAGAGGATTTATTGTTCCATCTACAAATTGCTGAGATCAGTGGTAACAGTGTTTTAAAGTCATTACTACTAATCATTATTCCCGATATCATCCAATTCACTAACAGTGAAAAAATCTGTAGCGATGGAAAAAGTCTTCAGGCATTAAAAGAGCATGAGGTCATTTTCCAGGCGATTAAAAACAAGCAACCTAAAGAGGCAGGAGATGCTTTAAGAGCCCACTTAAACAATGTCTTGGAATTTGCCAAAAAGCATTCCAAGTAAAAAAAACCAGCAAATATTGCTGGCCTTTAAATAACAATTTATTAAAAAGTAAAACTATGAAACAAACTGTACAAAATGAAAGTTTTTTTCATTTCAGGCGATATCGGCCGTGGCTGGTATTGTTGGGAGTCTTGCTAATTTCGAGTGTACAGGCAAGAAGTATGAGGCTTCAGGATACCTTTCCCGTCTCTGGTATTGTTAAATCAGAAGGTGGTGAAACGCTTCCTGGAGCTACTATCCTTGTGAAGAACTCCTCGCAAGGAACAGTTTCAGATGTCGATGGGAACTTTAAAATTGAAACTGCTAAAGATGCAATTTTAGTGATTTCATTTATTGGTTTTCAAACAAAAGAAGTTCCCGTAAACGGGCGTAGTGTAATCAACATTAACCTAACCTCAGATACTGATGTTCTTGACGAAGTAGTAGTAGTCGGATACGGAACGCAAAAGAAATCACTCCTGACACTTGTCCCACGAGCGCATCATCAGCACGGGAGAGAGGAATTTGATCAAGTTTCTTGTTTTCAACTTT
>JBCBHL010000112.1:0-19453 GCA_038525605.1 Bacteroidota bacterium | reverse complement strand
ATTGACGTGGCTCTATATATTACAACAGTAAAACCACCTCAATTGCATCAGAATTAGAGATCATAACAACATTCTGACCTTCGGAAGTTTATCCAACAGCTTGTTGGACTTTTTTCAACCTAAAGGCCAACTATCAGGCAAAATAAATATTAAGACTTTCATGTTGGGTAAGGATATGTCTGCTACTACATGTTTTATATCTAGTTAGGATATGATTTTACCTATTCATTTCAATATCTTAGGTTTGTGACTGAAACGTACCAATTTCCCCTGCCAGAACCTATGAGTATTGAAACCAAATCTATAAACGACTTTGTGAGAGTTCTGCATTTGGCTAAGGAAGGCCAAAAGGAAAAATATACAGGCAATTTTCATAGTCATCACTATTTTGAAATTGTGCTTATACATTCAGCTACGGGTATTTCACACATGATAGACTTTGATGATTTTACTTGTCAGCCTGGCGATGCGTTTCTCTTGCACTCCAACCAAATTCACAAATTTAGTGCTCAACCCGACGCAACTCACAAAATGACAGTATTGCAAATTGAGTCAAAATACTTTTTGGAGGTTGTAACCGGCGCGAATGAATACAGTGACATGTTAACAAAGGCTTTTTACCTTACTAACAGGTTAAAAATCGACGAAGAGAGTCGTGATAGGATACTGAATATTATACGTCAAATAACCCTTGAAATAGAATCCAAGGAAGAACATTACACTTTTATGATTAGCAACTTACTTCGTATTTTGCTAATTGAAATAAGTCGGAAGGCTGAGATTGATTCAGGTGTAAATGCCGAAAAAGACATTCTCAAAAGGTTTTGGCTGCTATTGGATACAATGTACCATCAAAGTGTCACGATCGATGATATTTCAGATAAATTGAACATCTCGCCAAGACAACTGCATCGAATAATCGTTGGAACAACTGGTTTAAGCCCTAAAAAACACAAAGATGAAAGACTAAGCCTTCAGGCCAAACGATTGCTATATAGCAGTGGGAGGGCGGTGAAAGAATTCTCCTATGAATTGGGCTTTAATGACGTTAGCAACTTTACTAAGTTTTTTATCAGAAAAAATGGGCTTACTCCGATCGAGTTCAGAAGAAAAATGTCTGAAAAATACCATTGATCGACTTAAATCAATAAGTAAAAGGCTAGCAAGTCGCAATACTTTTGTCAAAACAAACAATAGTAATGATGAAGATATTGGCAATTACAACCTTAATGTGTCTTGGGGTTTTATTAGGTCAGGCGCAGACTACCGAAGCGACGCAGTTGGTCAACCGCTTTGCAGAACTGGTAAATGAACACAATTTTGAAGCGATAGGAGAAATAGTAACTGATGACTACAAACAACACAATCCTATGGTCGAACAAGGATTAAAAGGCTTGCAAAATGGTTTCCAATGGTTTTTATCCATTTTTCCTGATATGCAATGCAATGTGGAATCCATCACACACGAAAATGGAATCGTTGCTGTCAGGTTTAAATGGACAGGTACTCAGAAAAGTGAATTTATGGGCTTTGAAGCATCTGGTGAGTCATTAACATGGCATTCGGCAGATTGGTGGAGAATTGAAAACGGCAAATTTGTGGAACATTGGGATGTCATTGATTTATCAAGTGTCTTATTATCCAAAAAAAAGTGATGACCAATATAGAAGTTGTAAAATCATTTTACCGTGCACTCGATCAAGGTGAATCTGACAAGGCCTTTGATTATTTATCCGAAGATTTTAGCATCATACAAGCTAAATCACTGCCCTATGGTGGAGTATTTGAAGGTAAAAAAGCACTCGGTGAATTCTTTCAAATATTTAGTCAAGTTTGGTCTTCTGTCAAAAGTGAAAATGTAGAGTTTTATTCAGAAGGTGAAGTCGTGATTGTCAGGCACGATTTCGTTGGGACGGGCAAATCGGGGAAAACTTTAAACATGCCAATGACCCAGTTTTACCTGGTCGGAGAGGGAAGAATTCAGCAGGCAGAACCTTTCTATCAGGATACTCATCAGATTTTAAAATTCATTGAAGGTCAGTAATTCGGTTGAAGCTTTTTCTACAGTTTAATAGAAGTATCAAGCTTTTTAAACTCACACAATTGTATTGTGACAAGAGATGAGGTTAATTGAAGGCTGAACATTTTGATTGGTTATTCTACCAGTTTCAACTTTTCAAACTTAACAACTGCACCTTGAAGAAAATCATCGAGGTTTTCAAATCCAACAATTAGCGAATTTTTGTTAATCTCAATATCCGAAAACCAAACAGTTCTGTTATTTTCTTCGGTGGATAAAAGGAAGAAATCCAAATTATATAGCCCTTACCTGTTATTGAATACCATAACCTATCCTTTCTGGATGTGTAAAAGTTCACATTGCTATTTTTCAAGAACTCGTGCCACTCTGACCCAGGAAAAGATTCGCCGACATACCTCAGCTTCTTGTCAATAATTTTAGACTCTTGCGTCATGTGCTTTGAGTGTTCTTAATGACCATCTATCATTTGTAAACTAGACTTTTCAAATATCTTCTAAAGGATCTTATTGCTAGTGCTTTTACACTTCATTGTTATTCGATAATTCTACTCTTCAAATCCATTTTTTCATGTAAGATCCTAATAACTTCAATTCTATTGTTAGAAATTATTTGATAGAATATGATGTGCTTTCCAGTTTTAAGTCCTAATAGATTTTTACTTATTCCCTGATATTGCTTTCCGGCTTTACTATTTTCTCCTATTTCTTCACAGGCAAGTTTGATTGTTGCATAATATTTATCAGCCTGACTTTCCGACCATTTTTCGTATGTATAATCCCAAATACTATTCAGGTCATCAATGGCTTTTTGTCTGAATATAACACTAGCCATTTTTTCTTCTGTCAGTCTTTAGTCGCTTTAGGTTTTCATCAAAATCAAAACCTTCAACTAATGGACTATTCATGCCTTCCCTGATAGCAGCTTTCAAGGCAATTATTTTACTCTCTTCTTCTTCCAAAAGCCTTAATCCTGCTCGAATAACCTCACTAACATTTTTATATCGGCCTTCTTCTATTCGGTCCTGGACAAATTCATCGAAATGATTTCCAAGAGAAATCGATGTGTTTTTACTCATTTTTCTGATGTTTGATATAAATATACCAATTTTTGGTATTATGGTCAAATTGTCTCAATGGTTTGGGCAATTGACTTACAGCGTTTTCTCATTTCTTAAAACCTTTATTTCATCCTCCAGAATATCCAGGAAGTTGAAAAAGTATTGCATGTCTTCTGCAAGATCACTCAGGTTAGGGTTTGAATCTTCCTTTTCGTTGATGATGTGTTGAAGCAGCAAGTTTCTCAGGTTTCTGTTGAATTTCGAAATGTCAATTGCACCGGAAAGGTCATCTAAAGCATCAATTGATTTAGGAGTTAAGTTGATTGGGTTGAGTTCTTGTAAGGTCATTATATCAAATAAGTTATGAGGCTAAATTTTTGATAAATCTGCGCGTGTTCATTATAACGAACAAAAGATATAAATAAATTCTTCAATTTCGGTATAGTGAACACAGAAGAAGAGAAATATTTTCAGAAATTAGGTAAAAGAATCAAAAGTTTGAGGGAACAGAAGGGCTTTGACCAAAAGTCATTTGCGTTTTTCTGCGAGATTGGGAGGACTCAGCTTTACATGATTGAAAATGGAAAAACCAATCCGCGCTTGCTTACATTGATGAAGATCGCTGAAGGATTGAATATCTCGGTTGATGAACTTTTAAAGGTAACTTGAGAAATTTACCGCCCAAAACTACTCGGTGGATTAATTTAATTAATCGCATAAACAAGAAGTTCATTAGCATATACTATCTATAAATTTTCTATACCATCTACTACTTTTTATGTTTAGTAGCCACTATTCTTCCCTTACTATTTTCTTTAAATGTATATCCAGTCGATGGAAATGCTACGACTCTGCCATCTTTACCTTCTCGATAAACATATCCAGTCGATGGAAATGCTACAACTCTGCCATCTTTACCTTCCCGATAAACATATCCAGTTGATGGAAATGCTACAACTCTTCCATCCTTACCTTCTCGATAAATGTATCCAGTAGATGGAAATGCTACAATTCTCCCATCCTTACCTTCTCGATAAATGTATCCAGTAGATGGAAATGCTACTTTCTTACCATCTTTACCTATTTTATATGTTTTTCCAAAACTCACCTTATTCAACTTTTGGTCTTATTGTACATAATAGTACACCCCACTCCCACAACATACCTGCTATATTTCACAATTTGAATAACCCCAATTCATCACACTTCCGCAATACCCACTTTTGGGTATTTTTGGTGTTTAGCGAGTAATAAAAGCCTACATATTCTGGAAATTTCGCCACACAGGCCCGTAAAGCGCTCGGGCTAGACATCAGATCAAAAATGAAGGTTGAGAGAATTCTAGATTCAGCCTTAGTCAAAGCTTTTATCCAACAAGACAAATGATAAACTATCAATCAAACCGGATCACTGTATACTACTTCTCTTCAAACTCAACTGTAACCAACATTACATAGCGAACTCAGGAAAATGTCTAACTTGGAGGAGTAATTAGAATCTTTGAAAGACATCTTAGCAATTAGTTTTGATATAGTAAAGGTAAATTATCGTATTTCTAAAAAATTATGAATTAGGTTATACAGTGGAGGCCTAAAAATCAACTAATATTTTGATTAAAAATGTGCATAATAAATCTTAATTGACAATCTTTAAAATATATTTCTTAGTGAATCGTCAGTAACATTAAGCGTTATCAAAGCAGATTTACGTTGTGTCTTTCGGAATTGAAATAGCACTTACATTTGAAGTTTTCATTTTATCATCTAACTTGATGATACTTCATTATATAAAACTGCTGATGATGACAATTTTTAGCATTGAAACTAACTTACCTAAAAAGTCGTTTCTTTGTATACGGCATTAAGAAACAATCTACTTATGAACGAATTTCCTTTTCAATCCAGTCTTAGTCTGGTCGGTTTGATCGACTACTGGAAAAACGAAAAAAGCAAGGAAGGTAAATTTGGCGACTTTACAATTCGCCAGATTGATGATTATCTTAAGGAGCATCCTGAATTGCTTGATAATATAAAAAATCACAATTTACTTCAGGACAACAACGAATTCGTAGAATTTCTGATGTCTGCTGTAATTCCGTCTGCCAACGAACTGACGATGGCAGCTGCCTACCGCCCTTTTAGTTTTGAAAGCTTTTTCGAAACAGAAACGCACCAGGAACTGATCAATTTACACGGCTCTATCCTGGAATTGGCGAAAGATATCCCAATGGAATCAATCAACCTGCAGAAGACCGCAGGAGCATATGCTGAAATTCTAAAGGAATTTTACAATGTGGATATCACCATTGAGAAACCTATTATTCTTGGTGCCAAACATCCTATTACCGGACTCCACAACTATTATAAAGTGGAATACAATGGTACTTTCTGCAGAATAAAACTGAAAGGGGAACTTCCAAACCTTACCGAACAAGAGATAAAAACACTGGCAGCTAATCCATACGATATTGAGTTATGGTCGGAAAAGCTTCCTTTTGACTTGTTCGAGTTTAACGGTATGACGGTTTATAACCTAATCGACGTTACCGCCGAACAAAGCATATCTGCAATCAAAGAATTTTTACTGAACAAAGATGCTATCGTTGATCCGGTAAGCTTCCTGCAACTGGAAGAGAAGTTTCAGTCTCTTCTGGGACTGAAAGATCTGAGCATCGGTATTTCAGGCTTTAATAAAAGTAAGTCGTGTTTTGTGGATTTCAGAGAAGGTGTGAGCAAAGACAAGAAAATGGATATTGCCTGCATGCCTTGCGTCGAAAGTCAGGAACAGATTTACAAACATTTCAGGGACAATCCTTCACCATTGGTAGTGGCCAATGTAGAAGACTCTGAAATGGGAGAAGGTGTGAAAACTTATTTCCTTTCAAAAGGCATCAGAAGTGTGATCATCTCTCCATTATTCTATGAAGATCAATTCATTGGCCTACTTGAAATGGGCAGTGTCAATCACGGAGACCTGACTGCTGTGGTGACTATGAAGCTGGAAACAGTTTTACCACTTCTTTCCATAGCATTGAAAAGAAGCAGCGAAGAACTGGAAAACAAAGTACAGTCGGTTATCAAGGAAAAATATACTTCCATTCACCCGACAGTAGAGTGGAAATTCCTGAATGCAGCTTACGATATCATCGAACAAAGAGAAAGTGGAAATGAAGCCACACCGGAAGATATTGTTTTCAAAGATGTCTACCCGCTTTACGGCGCTTCCGATATCAGAAGTTCGTCGACGGTAAGAAATAATGCGATCAAAAAGGATTTGAAAAAGCAGTTGAAACTGGCTAAGGATTCACTGAAAGCACTTTACAAAGAGAGAAGTTATCCTTTCCTGGAAGAATTGGAATTTCAGGTATCCAAATTATATTCCAAGATCAGCAAAGGCATACTTTCCGGTGATGAAACCAACATCATTGGATTCCTGCAGCAAGAACTGGAGCCTGTCTTCAAGCAGCTGAGTGCAGAATCCGAAGAATTGAAAAATATCACTGAAAAATACTGGAAGTCACTCGATGAAGAACTGGGTATGGTCTATGAAGCCAGAAAAAATTTCGAATCCAGTCTTACTACCATCAACAATGTGGTAAGTTCCTACATCGATGAGAAACAAATAGAGGCACAAAAAGTATTTCCTCACTTTTTTGAGAAGTACAAATCCGATGGGGTGGAATACAATATGTACATTGGTCAGAGTTTGACTAATGACAAGGAATATCATCCGATATACAGTAAAAACCTAAAAATCTGGCAGTTAATGACAATGGCAGAGGTGGCACTGAAAGCTTTCGAACTGAAACCTCAGCTACCAATTCCGCTGGATCTTACACATTTGATATTGTTGCATAACAGTACGCTTTCCGTTGAGTTTAGAATGGACGAAAAGGTCTTTGATGTAGATGGTGCTTACAACATGCGTTATGAAATTGTGAAAAAGCGAATTGACAAAGCTTTGATCGATGGAACGGACGAGCGAATTACCCAGCCCGGTAAGATTACGATTGTTTATTCATCGGAGAAAGATGCCAGCGAGTACATGGGTTACATCGAATTTTTGCAATCGAAAGGTTATTTCACTGATCAGGTAGAAAAGCTGGATATTGAACCACTTCAAGGTGTGGTTGGCTTGAAAGCGCTGAGAGTAACCGTTGATGAAAATAAAGAAAAAGTGATGAATGAAATCGAAAGAATGGAGTTCATCAGCCTTCCTGAATCGGAATAAGCCTATTTTGTAATAGAATTTCATGGTAAATATGTTAAATTTAAGTTCAAATTTAACATATTTACTTTGTGAAGTTTGAAAATCCCCCCATATCTAGTCAGACCGATCAGCTAATTGTCGATTATTTAGAAAAGAAATATGCTGATTTTCTAAAGCTTACGGACGATAGATATTTCTATTGGGACGAGCTTAAACACAGAAAAAAACTTCCATACAAAGATCCAAAAGAAACATGGAGTCTGGTAAAATTTCATCGGTCAGTTAACTATAAAAAGCTGACGTTTGGAAAGGAAGCTTTTAACTATTTCCTCACTGATGATATTCAAAAAAACCTTCATGAATTTGATTTAAAATTCATGGGGGGTCTGTATGATAAACCAATCACTGAAAATCAGAAGACCGAATATCTTAAAAATTCTATTCTGGAAGAAGCCATTGCCAGTTCACAAATGGAAGGTGCCGCAACTACTACCAAAGTTGCTTTTCAAATGCTTAAGTCAGGCAGAAAACCGAGAAATGAATCGGAGCAGATGATCTTTAATAACCTGAGGAGCATGTTGCTAATTACCGAAGAAGTGAAAAGGCCACTTGACTTTCAGTTGATTGTGGAATTGCACAGAACGATGACTGCCAATACTAGTGCCGTATATTGTGCCGGTGATTTTAGAAATGATCAAATATATGTACAGGATCATGTCGATGGTGAGATTGCTCATACACCTCCGGAACCAAAGTTGGTTAAAAATTATATGGAAGATCTGTGTGATTTTGTCAACTCAGATAGTTCATTCATTCATCCAATTGTAAAAGCTTCCATCGTTCATTTTATGGTTGGCTATATTCATCCTTTTATGGATGGAAACGGGCGAACAGCCAGAGCACTTTTCTATTGGTATCTCGTCAAAAAGAACTATTCACTAATCAAATACATCTCAATATCCAGGGCAATTTTAAATTCAAGAATGCAATATGATAAGGCTTTCTTAAAGACTGAAAATGATGACAAAGATTTAACCTATTTCATCAACTATTCACTAAAGAGCCTAAATATTGCCTTTGAAAGCCTGATCAAATACAGGGATAAAAAGAAAAATGAATTTGACCAGTCTAAGCTCATTTCATATCAATTAATCGAAAAAGGTCTTAGCAAAAGGCAGGCAGATTTTATCAGTCAGCTGTATTTTAGCAAAGATGGAATCGCTGCGCTTTCAGACTATTTAAAACAGAATGATATAGTCAGACAGACTGCCAGAAAAGATCTGAACGAATTGGTAGATGCAGGATTAATCACAGAAGAAAAATCTGGCCGAAGCTTAACTTTCAGGTTAACAGATAAAGCTAAAATTGATCAATTTTTAGAAGATTAAGCTGAATAGTTGATACTGCCAATCAATCAACGAATCACCAACTCATTGCCAGTACCTTCAGATTTGTAGGGCAGGAACCTCGTAAAAAGCTCTTCCTTATACCATTTTTGTTTACGTGTTTGCTTCACCACTTCTTTATGCCTCTTCATCGTATAAGCATAATTCATCATCGCCTCTTTACTTTCCCACAAACTGATAGTCGCCTGTTGAATCAATGGTAGTTCTCCAATTCCGAGGGCAAACTGCAATCCGGGAGCACCTTCCATCGATTTGCTGACGCGTGGAACATATTGCCAGAAGTTCAGCAGTTTCTTGGCATAAATCGTGGCACGTGTTAGTACCACAATTTGTGAACCATCATTCATTTTTTGCTGCAGTGCAAAAGGATTGGAACCATCCCATTCGCCGTGACTCTCTACAGCATGCATGTAAATTGTCTCGAAAGTATTGGACCTTTCTGCATATTCGCGGTGAAGCGGATGTTCATTGAAATATGCGTGCGCCGCAGCTTCGGATTCCCAAATCTGTAATTTCGCATAGGTTCCGAAATCAGGAAAAATGCTAAATCCATTGCCTGCTCCACAACCGAGCACCTTGTAAAAAGACAGACCCTTAATCGTTTGCAGTGGCTCCAGTGAAAGCCTCATCTGCTTAAAAGCCCAGTATTTGCTGCTTTTAAATCGATAAATGGTAACGGTAGTAATCTGACTGGTTTCGCTCATGGCATATTAGACATTATCACGTTAAGTTTTGTATTAATAAATTTTCGATGTTGTAACTGTCAAACTTTCTAATTTTAAGAAATTATTCCTCCTTCCTTCGTTCGCCGGAGGCTTCTGAAGGCGAAGCGCAAAAGCTTTGGCGGATAAGAGAATTAAATATACTGTGTAGGCCGTAGTATTTCGAAGGCCTGAAAATTCAACTAGTATTTCAATTGAAAATATGCATAACAAATCTGTTGTGATAACCTTTATTTTCGATATATATAAAACGACTGGATATCAATTATGTTGGTTTTAATTCCCATTGATAAATTCTACCAGTTTTTTCTGAGCCTGAAATACACTGTATTCACGTGCCAAACGTAAGGAATTCTCCTGGGCCTGAATCAGTAGGTTTTCATTTTGTAGATAGGGCATAATTTTCTCCACAAATTCCAATGGCAACTCAGGATCGTATGCAAATCCGCAATGGTTCATCTCTGTGAGGTCTTTCAGCCAACCGCCCAAATTTAGAATCATCAATTTACCGGCGGCAAGGCCATCAAAATATTTATTCGGACTACCGGTATGTAGCACATCCACTTTACTGAAACTTACGTAAAATGCGTCGTGTGCATCAACAATTGGTTTCAAACCAGCTCTGTTGGTAAAGTCTTTCATTTCCACATTTGGCAATTCTTCAGCAAGTTTGGCAATCGCTTCTCTCCGGCCACCTGCACCGATTATGGTGAAACTAACAGGAAGTTTTTGCTCATGACAAATACGTGCCGCATCCAACAGATATTCGAGGTGATTAGCAACACCGATAGCGCCACAATAGAGAATTTTTAGCTGATTGCTACTATCCTTTTCTGTCGGTTGAAAATAAGTCATATCACTCATATTGGGAATTACTTCCAATGGTTTCCCGGGCTGTTTTCTCGCCATGTAGCCAGCGATTCCCGGAGAAAGCGCCACCAGTTTCGATGCATTTTTGTACGCCAACTCCTCCAGCAGGTAGGCAGCGCTTTTTAATAGTGGATTCTTTAGCAAACCCATTTTTACTGGAACCTCCGGCCAAAGGTCACCCACTTCAAAATAATAGGGGATTCTTTTGAAAAATTTCAAATACAGTGCAATCAGAGCAGTCGTTAAAGGAGTAGTCGTCACATAGGCAAGTTGTGCATCCTTTTCCTTTCCCGCCAGGGAAATAGCACGCATAAAAAACTTCAAAAACGAACGAACTCTTTTGATAAACCCAAAGGAATTGTCGTATGCAACAGGCAAGTAATGGACATGAATGCCCTGTATGATCTTCTTTTGATAAGTACCCTCATTATGCGCTGTGATCATCGTGATTTGATAGCCTGCAGCAATTAGTCCTTTCGCCAGGTGATAAGACCGGATACATCCACCGTCATCGGGGGTTTTAAAATACTGGTGGATGTAAAGAATTTTTTTCATTGATGTTAAAAATCAACACAAAAGCACTGATATCAAAACTTAGCGGATGCTATCTGTGATTTATACTTCATTTTGTAGCTAAGCATAGATTTGTTTGAAAATACCAAATGTAAGATTTTCATCCATCAATGGTTCATTGCTAATACCTTCGTAAGTACTGTTGAATATTACGATCCGTTTTTTAAATGGTCATCAGAATTCACACGTCAATTTTGATAATCGATCATCATACAATCTAATTTGATAATGTCTAATTTTAATCTCTTTTTAGAATCACCTTCAATTTATAGATCACTATGAATGACAGTTTTTCACATTGGGCTTCTTCGGAAAAACATACTGTTCGCATCGGTGAAATCGATCAGCATGGAACCATGTCTTTTGAGGCACTACTGCATTTACTACAGGAAGTAGCGTGGAATAATTCCGAGAAACTAGGTTTCTCGGTCTATGACCTGATGAAAAACGGATTGACCTGGGTAGTCAACAGGATGCAGTTCCACGTGAAGGAATTTCCCAAACATCATGAGGAGATTACTGTTAAAAGTTGGGCCTCCGGTGTTGACAGGCTGTTTACCTATAGAGATTACCAGGTATTGAATGAAGCTGGAAAAGAGCTTCTGCGTGGTACAAGTGCCTGGTTGATTCTGGATTTTGAAAAGCGAAGAGCTGTTTCCACAAACGAGCATTTCACGCTGGAATTTCCCGATGACATTGAGCAAATAGCAATGAATAAGTCGAAAATAAAAGCTGGAGTTAAACCTGAAAATGCTGAGGAGTTCTCATCGATCAAAGTAGGTTTTTCTGATATCGATGTGAATAAACATGCCAACTTAAACCGTTACGTCAGCTGGTCGCTGGATCATTTTTACAACCAGATTGGGCAGATTAAAAAACCTGCCTATGTAGACTTAATGTTCAAAGGTGAAAGTTTGTTGGGTGATGAATTAGCCGTTTTTTCTTCATTGAACGAAGAAAAGGAAGCACTCATTTCGATAGAAAACGACACGAAAAATACTGAAGCTTTTCTGATGAAGCTGGGGTTTTGATTAATTATGAATCAGTTATTCTTTAATTGCTGTGAACATCAATGGAAAGCACTACACATCATTTCAACGTCATTGCGATTCCGACATTAGAAAACTAAAGCACTTTTAGAATCATCCAGACAGTCGGGAGAAGCAATCTTACGTCAATAATATTAATGAGATTGCTTTGTTTTTTATCGACTGAAATTTTAAAGAAGTTGGGGTTTTTCAATAATCTTCACCTTCAGTAAACTTACGGTGAACAAAGCGCGCAATGACATAAATGGATAAAGCTGAACATTAAAGTTGCGTCTTTGCGAATGCCCTTCATTAAATTTCAAAACTTAGCAGGAACCAATATCGGCATGAAGCAATCTTGCGCATAGAAAATCAACTGTATCATATATCCTTCTGCACGGTTTCTTTTAAATAAAGGTTGAAAGATTCCTTCTTCGGCACTATGAATCTACAATTAATCACGATTATGAAGCCTCATCGGAATGACGTAAATGGAAAAGGGGAACGATATATGGCCTTACAACCCATTGTCACTAAAATACTTGCGTAGGTTAACTTCAATTAGGAGAGAATTCCCACTTTTCATTAAATTGCTCCCAAAACAAAAACCATTCAAATTCAATGCATTTAGATCAACATATCGTAAATCTCGATCTTCCGCCTGCTGAAAGATGGGCATTCCTGCACAATCATTCAAATCAAATAGATGAATTAATCGACTGTTACCTTTCGGATTTTAAAGGTGAAGAATTAATATTTCAAAATATTGAATTTTATAAAGAGGCCGTTATTCCAATCGCTTATAAACAGGAAATCAGCTCTATTGCATCTATGTGTAGCTTTTCGGAAAATGAAGTGCTCATTGCCAATTTGTATTATGACATTCTCAAGTTTTTCTTTGGCTGTACTGCTTTCGCAACTTATACTGGCGAAACGATGCTACATGCCAGAAATCTGGATTGGCACACAGATAATGACCTCCTGAGTAAACACACCTGTGCTTTTAATTTTCAAAAAGGCGGTCGGACCATTTTCAAAACAGTCAGCCGGCCGGGATTTATCGGTGCGCTCTCCGGAACAAAACCCGGATGTTTCAGCATTACACTAAATGCTGTGTTAAGTCAGGATTCACCTGAAATTGCTTATCCAGTTTCCTTTCTACTAAGAGATATATTGACTGAAGCAGTGGTGATCGAAAGGACACCTAAAAGATTTGCCTCCAGAAAAGGTGATGATATTCTTGTCGTAACCAATGATTATAAAGTGCTGGAAAATGGAAATAGTGATGAAACTAATGTCCTGTGGTCGATTTGATCGTGCTAAATATCTGATTTCAAAGATGTTACCTAAATCAAAAGAGACTTGTATCGATATTTTAAGAGATGCAGAAGTGATGATGGGAATCACTGTCCAGCAAATGGTATTCGACAATCAGAACGGTGAAATACTAGTGATTAAAGCTTAAGTTTTTACTACTATTTCAAGCATTGCAAATGCCCAACTATCTCATTCGCATTATAAATGCGAACGATTTGAGACTTTAGAAAACTACATCACTTTTTGAAGCATCAGAAAAGTCGGGAGAAGCAATCTTATGTCGCCTTTATTAATTAAAGCATTTGATATTGTAGGAAACAATAGAGATATAAAAATGAAGCTGCAACCTTCACTTAGAAGATCTTTGGAAAAAAGCCTTGCGGCTAGTTCGTCTACCTTAGTTTAAACAAAAGGAGAAAGATTCCTTCTTCGGCACTATGAATCTACAATTAATCACGATTATGAAGACTCATCGGAATGACGTAAATGGAAAAGGGGAACGATAATTTCAACGTCTTTGCGATCCCGGCAATAGAAAACTATTTCACTTTGAGAATCATCAGGACAGTTGGGAGAAGCAATCTTGCGCCAACACTTTTTAAATTGTAGGAAACATTTGAAATTTGATAGTAAAGCAACATCCCTAGGTTACTACAACACTTCGTAGATTGACTTTACTCAGAGGAAGTAAAATTACTGATTTGCAAAACCAGTAACTTTACCTTTTTGCAGTTGCTGAAAGATTGATATTAGTCACAGTCTAAACAGCTTATAAAGAACCTTAATCAATTATTTTAAGGGGCAATATACTCTGCAGACTGAAGCCATAATATTCAGCGTGTAATTTGGATTACTAGGAAGTCCGCTTGTTCCTCCCTTTATTTTGTTATTTTGATCAACTTCTGTAATAAAGCTATCTACTTTAAGCGACGATAAACTGATTTTCTTTTTCATATTATTACATTTTTATGGTAATTGAATAATCAGGAATTAGATTTTCATCATTTCCTTGTTGTAATAATCGATTAAATAAAAATAAATTTTATCCCCAAAATCAGTGATTTTAAAGCTCTCATTAGGGATGGATGGATGGAATTATCGTAAGCAACAATTGAATATACAATTAAAGCAACAACCCTTGGTCACTAAAGTACTGGCGTAGGTTGACTTCACTTTGGAGAGAATTCCCACTTTTTATAAATTGCACGCAAAACAAAAACCATTAAATACAATGCAAGTAGATCAACATATCGTAAACCTCGATCTTCCGCCTTATGAAAGATGGGCATTCCTGCAAAATCATTCAGATCAAATAGATGAACTAATTGGCTGTTACCTCAAAGACTTTTCCGGTGAAGAACTGATTTTTGAAAATATCGACTTTTACAAAGAAGCCGTAGTACCACTTACCTACCAACAGGAAATCAGTTGTATTGCAGCGATGTGTCGCTTTTCTGAAAATGAAGTACTCATCGCCAATTTGTATTATGACATTCTCAAGTTTTTCTTTGGCTGTACTGCTTTCGCCACTTATACTGGCGAAACGATGCTTCATGCCAGAAACCTGGATTGGCACACAGATAATGACCTCCTGAGTAAACACACCTGTGTTTTTAATTTTCAAAAAGGTGGTCAAACCATTTTCGAAACAATTGGCTGGCCAGGATTTATCGGTGCGCTCTCCGGAACAAAACCCGGATGTTTCAGCATTACACTAAATGCGGTACTAAGTCAGGATACTCCTGAACTTGACTATCCGGTTTCCTTCCTGTTGAGAGATGTATTGGAAGAAGCTGCAAATTTTGATGAAGCAAAAACTGCATTGGAACAAACAACTATTGCCAGTGATTGTCTACTGCTATTAACAGGCATTCACGAACATGAAGCAGTTGTCATTGAGAGAACCCCTAAAAGATTTGCTACAAGAGTTGGTAATGAAACACTGGTTGTTACTAATGATTATAAAGTACTGGAAAATGGCTATACAGGTGAATGGAACTCGTTACAATCGACATCCTGTAATCGTTTAGATCGTGCCAATTATCTGATTATGAGAGAATTACCTAAAACTAAAGAAGATTGTATCAATATATTGAGAGACGGAGAAATCATGATGGGTATTACCGTTCAGCAGATGGTCTTCGATAATCATAGCGGTGAAATACTGGTTGTAAAAACCTAAGTAGTAGATTCATTCAGCATCAATTTGCACCTTTTCCCAACGATAAAACGTAGTTCTATGTGGGCGGTCTAAATCTTCTGCTTTAACCGGATAACCTTCATCGTCATAATCATACCGAAAATCACTGATCCAGACAAAAGAATTGGAGTTCTCATTGTACCTACGATCCCTTATTTTCGTGATATTATTTCTACTGAAGTTGAAAATAAATGGGTCCAAACCATCAATTATATTTAGAATTCCCAAAGTACTTTGATATGGAAATAACGGTGAATACTGTCCATCATAAGTAAATTCAAATTCTCTATATACTCTTTGCTCTTCACCCATAAGGATTGTTTGCTTCATCAAATTATCCCCATCAAATTCATGTTGATAGGTTACAGAAAGAAAACAGTCTTCCTGGTTTTCGGAGCAACTCTCAATCTTTTCGATGTATTTCCTGTTTTGATTTCCATTGATGTAGAAGATTTCATATGAGCTTGTGGATGTATACTGATATCTCATTCTCACTTCTCCGCTATTTAGAAATGTGATGATTCTCTCTGATTGCATAGAGGTGTCATTTACAAACGTCGTAGATTGGGAGATTCTTCCCTGCTCATCATATTCAAAAACATACTTGAAGTCAAAATTTATACCATCAACGTTAATACTGCTAACCTGATTGTTTTCATAATTGAAGGAATATACTGACTGATCAACTTCTATTTCCTTGATCCTTTTCCTTCCGGAAGTAGCTGGTTCATCATCGTTGCAGCCAGCAAAAATGATCAGCACAATGAGCAATAAAAACAGAGAATTTTTCCACAGACGACTCATAGACAAAAGTTAGTTTTTTTCGATAAAGTATATCACGACTGAATTACTATGTAGGCTAATTGATAATTCTTTTAAAGTTTAACCTGACAATATCAACTACCGGCCAGCACATAGCTTTACATGATAAAGTCTAATTTAATCAATTTTGTCGAAAAGCGCGATTTGAAGAAAATCAGGAATAGTGATTATGAAAACGAAACTGCAATGTTTGCTGAGAGAAGATCAGATACCATATCGGCATCTTTGCGATCCCGACATTAGAAAAATTTATGACATTTTGAAGCATCAGAAAAGTCTGGGGAAGCAATATTATGTCGCCTTTATTCATCAAAGCATTTGATATTGTAGGAAACAATAGATATATAAAAGTGAAGTTGCAACCTTCACTTAGAAGGGATGAACAAAGCGCGCAATGACGATAACATTAAAGAGCCCTTGCAAATGACCAACTACTGCATCTGCATGACAAATGCGGACGATTTGCCCTGAGTATTAATCATGAATTCATAACTAATATTCCTCCCATCGATACAAAGCATATTTTTCCGATTGACCTACCTGTTGAACGCTCACTGGATATCCATTATCATCGTACTCATATTCATACTCTATCGTCCAGGTGCGTCTAAAATCATTTAATCGCCTTCGTGTAATATTATTTCGACTGAAATTGAAGATAACAGGTAAAGATCCGTAGTATACATCTATAAACCCAATTGCATTTCTGTAGGGGTTTAATGGCGAAAACTGGCCGTCATATGAAAACTCGGTTTCCTGCCAGGGTGTCGTCGCTCCAATGTTAAAGATACTTGTTTTTAAAAGGTTTCCCTCTCTATCATATTCATGTTCGAAAGTATCAGCTGGTGTACATTCGTCCTCTTCCGAACATACATCAAATCCTTCAATATATCTTTGATTTTGATTTCCTGAAATGTGAAAAAGTAAGTAAGATTTTTCAAACTTCAATCTACTCTCCATCTGAATATCGCCGTTATCCGGGTAACTAATAATTTTCTCTCCTGAAATAATGGAATCATTATGCTGCGTGATCATCCTGATGACCCGACCTTCATCATCATATTCGAAAATGTTTTCAAAGTCAAATTCCGAATCAGTAGAAATCCTAACGATCCGATCATCTTCATAATGAAATGTAAGAAGAATATTATCCAGCTCTATTTCTTTAATACGCTTCTTAGCAATATCTATCTCCTCTTCATTACAAGAAGTCAATATCAGAATAAGCGGCAAAAGAAGCACAAAACAGTTTTTACAAAACCTAGCCATAAGCGTAACTTTTTATCAATTTAATAAATTCTTACCAATAACGGTTTGAAATAAAGTAGAACCTCATTTCAAATATGAGAACACCATCACAATTTATAAATTTACTCCACTCTTCATATCAGCCAGTTCACTCATCGATAATCCAAGTTGAATGAATTCTATGCGGAAGCGCAAAAGGTTAATCGTACTTTAGCATCAAGAAAAACGCATATCACAGATATGGAACTGAAAGTCATTACTCATAACAGGAAGCAGGTATTATTCATCGATTATACGCAATGCAAAACTCAGAAGGAGATGATTGCGCTGATGGAAAGAGCGGTGCACTACTATAAGAAGTCACCAACCAACCTTAGAATTCTGAGTGACTTTACGGATGCTTACAGTGGTATCGAATTCATGTCGAAGCTAAAAGGTTATGGCAAAGAACTAGGTGACAAAACCGAAAAGTCTGCCGTAATAGGAATCGACGGATTAAAAGAAATTTTACTGAAAGGATACAATGTTATTTCTAAAAAACAAGTAATGCCTTTCAGAAATAAAATTCAAGCGTTGAATTATTTAACAAGTGAATCGTAATATAAAACCAGCCTTCTCTTTCACACGATCGATTGAGAAGGCCAAGGTTTCTTTTCATAGTAGTTTAGGTTTTAAAAAACTTTTAAAGTTTTATTGGTGTAAGTTAGGGGTCGATCGGAAATTCTGGTCGGCCTTTTTTTATTTTACTATAGGTAACTTTTTATCTGCGTAAGCTCTTCATAAAAGTTGAAATATCTAAAAAATCAGTCAAATACTAGCTTTTTTTACACCACTTTTTAAAAGTGAAATATTTAGTTACTTATAGAGTTTAAATCATTAGTAATCAATTATTTACAAATACTAATAAATCTAAAATACCCCAAATAAACGCCCGCTGAGTGAAATATTTATCATCGACCTGTACATTGGCTCAGTACGTCAAAAAATAGAGGCCTTTATTTTAGTGAAATTTCATCAACTAGTTTAGTCAACACTGTGTATCTAAATTCTCATCAATTCAAAAACCGAAGTGCCAATTCAAAAGAAATTCTACATCGAAAAATTGTGGTGCTTTCTCATTACTCCCGATATTGAATTAGAGAAAGCTGTTTATATTTAGTCTTTCAATATTTTGAAGAAAATTTTTGCTAATCAGTTTACTGAGAAATTTACTTAATAAGACTTCACGTGAAACAGCTACTTACAATCGCACTACTTCTGATTACTATCCATATTGCAGATGCCCAGGAAAGGGTAAATCCCATCATAAAAAATTATGGTGGTATCTATGAAATCCCGGAAGCCACAGTTACACCGAATTCTGAACTTCAGTATAAAATTGTCGTTGATGCCAAAACTGGCGCTGACGATGAATCGGATTTTGCTTTTGCTTTATACAATTCCGCAAGAATGATCAACCTACATGCTGCAGGCGGCGTACAAAAAGAAAACTTGAAAGTTGTGCTGGCTATTCACGGCGGTGCAACTTATTCGATTTTAAAAAATGAGGTTTACAAGAAGAAATTCGGAGTAGACAATCCCAACATTGGACTGATCAGGGAATTGAAAGCCGCTGGTGTCAAATTAGTAGTCTGTGGACAATCGCTGATCGGAAGAAAAGTTGATCCTGAGGACATACTTTCAGAAATTGAAATCGGCACATCTATGCTGACCACTGTATCCACCTATCAGCTGAGCGGTTATGCCGTCTTCCAGTTTTAAAATGACATGCTACCAGATGCAACAGAACTTAGAAAACAATTCAACAAAAAATCTACGGATGAGCTGCTGACTATACTTCGTCATTCGCAGAATTATAGAAAAGAGGCGATTCAAATAATTGAAGAAGAACTGCATGCCCGAGGAGCAAGTCAGGAAGAAGTAAAAGATTGGAAGAAGTAAAAGATTATATCCTTAAAAA
>JBCBHL010000111.1:14116-19559 GCA_038525605.1 Bacteroidota bacterium | reverse complement strand
CAGGTTTTATGGTTGTGTATATCATTGGCATTGCCAAATTGACTGATATGGCATTCAGTGTCAACGGTGAGATAATATTGATGTCAAAATATTATCGATTCAGTACCTATTCGATAGTAGTTCTTGCCATTCTTACAATTATTCTCAATTACCTGCTGATACCGCATTTTGGGATCAACGGGGCTGCATATGCATCTTTGATATCCATCGTCTTGTTCAATCTACTGAAAATGGGATTCCTGAAATTGAAATTCAACTTAATTCCTTTTTCATTTAAGAATTTGCTGTTAATCGCGATTACAGTATCTGTCTGGTACCTCAACCAATTGATTCCCAAGCAGGAATTAGTTATTGTTGACATTTTGATAAGAAGCACATTTGTAACTGTTTTATATTGCGGTTTAGTTGTACTTTTGAGGATATCAGAAGATATAAACCGTTACCTGAACAATTTCATTAAGAAATACAATAAAAAGAATCAATGAAAAAGATAGACTTCCGGAAAGATATACTGCCACACATTGTTGCTGTAGGGATATTTCTGATTGTGGTATTGATATTTTTTCAGCCTCAGCTTACTAAGAACAGGGCTATCAGCCAACATGATGTTTTTCAGGGAAGAGCTTCCGGTCAGGAACTGGTAGATTACAGAAATGAAACAGGCGAAGAAGGTCTTTGGGCCAACTCTATGTTTTCGGGCATGCCTGGTTATTTGATCAACGTGAATTACAATGATACGGTTCTTACGCTCATTTACCGAACACTTTCTGTAGGAATGCCAACCCCTGCCAACTATCTTTTCATCTCTTTTTTATGCTATTACATCATGCTGCTATGCTTTGGTGTGAGGCCATTTCTGGCAATGGGTGGAGCGCTAATGTTTGGCATGACCTCCTTTAATACAATCAGCTTTATTGCCGGGCATAATTCCAAAGTACATGCCATAGCTTACATGCCACTGGTAATTGCAGGAATCAGGCTCACTTTTCAGAAGAAGTACTTATTGGGATTTGCACTTACAGCCATCGCGCTGGCTTTGGAAATTAAAGCGAACCACCTGCAAATTACCTATTATCTGTTGTTGATTACGGTAGCATATGGCATAGCTGAACAATTTCATCACATCGCAAAGAAAAAGACACCGGAGTTTTTTAAAGCTATCGGGATTCTCACAATAGCAGCTATTTTAGCTGTTTCAGCCAACCTCGGAAGACTGTGGACGGTTTATGAGTATGGAAAGTCGAGTATCAGAGGAAAGTCCGAGCTGACTGTCAAAAACAGCAACGAAGACAAAGCTGGTCTGGATAAAGAATATGCTTTCCGCTACAGCAACGGGATCTTCGAGCCCTTGGTCATGTTTATTCCCAACATTCTTGGAGGCTCCTCTCAGCAACAGCTGGATAGCGATTCAAATCTGGGGAAAGCGCTTAGTGCCAACAGGATACCACGGCAGCAGATCAATCAACAATTACAAAGCGTCCCAACTTATTGGGGAAGTCAACCATTGACAGCTCCTTATTATCTTGGTGCCATCTCATTTTTCCTTTTTGCTATCGGAATTGCTTTTGCTGATAAGAAATATGTTTTTTGGTTGGTAGGAATCGCTCTATTTGGTGTCATGCTTAGCTGGGGAAAGAATTTCTCGGGCATTAACTATTTCCTATTCGATTATCTGCCTGGATACAACAAGTTTCGGTCGGTGACATTTGCGATCATCATCCCAATGTTTGCCATACCACTGCTTGGGATGCTGGGACTCAACACACTTTTAGACAAAGAATTTGACAAAGATGTCAGGAAAAAATTCCTGATTGCGTTTGGTGCTACAGGAGGATTTGCTCTTCTGTTGGTTCTCATTGCAGGATTTCTAAATTATTCCGGAAGTGTGGATGCACAACTCGGTAACCTGCCTGACTGGTTTATTGCAGCGTTGAAAAATGATCGTAAGTCTTTATTACGGGCCGATGCATTCAGGACTTTTATCTTCATCACCTTAACGGCCTTACTGATCTGGTTGTACTTTAGAAAAACAATTTCTACACTGGTGATGTCGGCGGCCATTGTTGCTTTAATTGGTTTAGATTCCGGATTAGTCAGTAAGCGGTTTCTCAACAAGGATTCCTTCGTAAGAGATCCTTATGGGCAGTTTCATAGAAAAACCGAAGCGGATAATTACATCTTATCGCAAAACAACAACTATCAACGAGTATTATATCTTTTAAATCCGTTCAACGAGGCACGTCCTTCCTATCACCATCACTCTATCGGTGGATATCACGGCGCAAAACTCAGACGTTATCAGGATGTAATCTCTTATGGATTGAATGATGAAATACAAGAAGCGATAGCATCTCTGCGAGCAGGTACGAACGACTTTTCTGATCTTGGTATCATCAACATGCTCAATACAGGATATTTCCTGGCGGGTAATGAAAAAAATGCTGTTATCAGAAATTTTAATGCTAACGGCAATGCCTGGTTTGTTTCCGACGTAATCACGGTAGAAAACCCTGATCAGGAAATTGAGAAAATCAATGAAATCAATACCAAAACTACAGCTGTTATTGACGCCAGCAAATTTGATGTAAAACAGACAAACTTCAGTGGACAAGGATCAGTGACGCTGGTAGAAAAAAAACCTTCTTATCTGAAATATGAATCCAACAACAGTACAGATGGACTAATTGTATTTTCTGAAATCTATTATAAAAATGGATGGGAAGCCTATATAGATGGAAATCAAGTGGATATTCTGAGGGCCAATTATGTATTACGTGCTTTGATGACCAGCGCTGGACAACATACCATTGAATTCAAATTTAATCCAAGGCCCTACTATGCCGGAACAGCTATCAGTTCTATAGTAGGTTATCTCTTATTGCTGATTTTTGCCGGAAGTATATTCAAAGCTTTTCAAAACCTGAAAAATGAAGAAGGTATTGATGATTAGCTACTACTGGCCTCCGGCCGGTGGAGTAAGTGTACTTCGAACTTTAAAAATCGCGAAATATTTAAGAGCATACGGTTGGGAACCAGTAATATTCACGACTTCAAATGCATCATTCCCATATATCGATGAAGGCAATCTGAAAGATGTTCCGGAAGGTATTGAAGTGATCAAGAGACCAATTCTGGAACCCTTCGATGTATTTAAAAAACTTAGCGGCAGAAAGAAAGAAGAAAGGCTTGACAATATCTTGCAGGTAAGATCGGAGAATTCCAATTTTTTCGAATCCATCGGTATATGGGTCAGGGCAAATTTTTTCATTCCTGATGCGCGCTCATTCTGGATCAAACCATCCGTGAGATATTTGAAAAAGTATTTAGAAAACAACCCGGTTGATGCCATATTTTCTGACGGTCCTCCACATACAAATACCGTCATCGCCAACAAAATCAGTCAGCATTTTTCAATTCCGTGGCTGGCTGACTTTCAGGATCCGTGGACTCAGGCAGATTATTATGAGATGTTCCCAATTGGTAAAATCGCACACAATATTCACTCGAAGATGGAACAGTCTGTATTCGAAAATGCGAATAAAATCACAATTGCCAGCCCTTCATGGGCTACAGACCTTGAAAGCATCGGCGCTAAGGATGTTGACACCATCTATTATGGTTATGATGAATCCGACTTCATTGATTTAGCTGATGAGAAAGCTGATAAAATCACCATTACGCATGCAGGCCTGTTAGGAATTGACAGATTCCCTGAGAAGTTTTTTCTGGCTATTAAAGATGTTATCGATGCGGATCATGAGGCGAAAAACAAGTTGCGGTTAAAGTTGGTAGGTCAGGTGGATTTTGAAATTAAAAGCAAACTCGGTGAATGGGGACTCGATGAAATTTGCCAGTTTGAGGATTTTATTCCGAGAAAGGAAGTTTTGAAAATGAATCAGAAGGCACATTTGTTGTTACTGCCTTTAAATAAAGCGAGCAATGCCAAAGGCAGGCTGCCTGGTAAGCTTTATGAATACATCAGGTCCGGAACACCTGTTCTGGCTTTTGGAGCTATTGACAGTGATGCTGCTACCATCTTAGCTGATACCGGATGCGGCAGAACTATTACATATGAGGATGATGACAATGCTAAAAAAGTAATCATGGAACTTCTGGATACAGCTTCAATAGAAGGATTTGAACCTAAGCAGGAAGTTATAAAAACCTTTTCCAATCAAGAGCAAACCAAAAAAGTTGCCGAATTTCTGGATCAAATAACTTCATAGCAAATGGATGCCAAGAGAGAACCATATCACGTTCTGGCTTTTGTGGACAATGCACTGGGCAGAGATACGGAAATCATGATTCCTGTTGCTTATACACTGGAAAAATACTGCAATTGCAAGGTGGAATTCTTATTTCTTTGGGACATTTACGCCATCAAAAGAAAGAAGCCTGATATCGTGCTATTGCCCAATACTAAAGGTCATAACCTCTATTTTGAAATCGCAAAATATGCCTATGAAAATAAGGTAACTGTATTAGCGATGGACTCCGAAGGGAATTTCAGAACAGATGGCTCCTACTTCTATTGGGGATACAATACAGATCGTTTTTTCTACCAGGAATGGCTGACAGCCTGGTCTGAAAGAACTGAGAAGTTTTTGAAAGCATTAACCCCCGAACAAAAAGACCAGGTGATTTTGACAGGAGGATCTGGTTTCGACAGGTATAAAATCTGCAGTTTTGAATCCAGAGCCTCATTGCTTAAAAGGTATAATCTCGACCACTATCAGAAAGTGGTTGGCTATGCTGGCTGGGCTTTTGGCAAAATGTATAGTAAGCACAAGGATATTGCCCTGGCACACATCCATCCCGATTGGAATACCCGCTTTGAATGGTCTGAAAAGAACAGAATTCATGTGCGGGAATCTCTGAGAAAGCTGATCGAAAACAATCCCGACACGCTCTTTATTTTTAAAAGGCATCCAAAAGAATCATTTGAAGATGACTTAAGCGAGGGACCCAACGAAATGAACGAACTAACGGATTATCAAAACGTTTTGTACATCCGTAAAGAAGAAAATATCCACGACCTGATTGCCATTTCAGATCTCTGGCTGGGATTTGAGACAACTACCTCCATTGAAGCCTGGCTTTTAGGCATTGAAACTATTTTAATCAATCCAGAAGTTGATTTTGTTCGAAACAACATTTACAAAGGTTCATTAATCGTTCCCGACCATCAGCAACTGCAGCAGTATATTGACGAGTTTTACCAAACTGGCAAAATTCTGGATTTTTATGACAAAACACTTGCTAACCATCGTGCCGACATTATTGCCAACTCAATTGGTTTTGGAGATGGTCTCAATCACCTGCGCACCTGTTTCTATTTCCAGAAAAGTCTAACAAAACGAGACAAAAAGCTCCCGGTAAAGCTGAATCTCAGGCATTTGAGACTTTATTACCTCATGCATATCGGGAAATATTTTTATAACGA
>JBCBHL010000111.1:0-14106 GCA_038525605.1 Bacteroidota bacterium | reverse complement strand
GTAAGACTTAACTGGTTATGGTCTTTCGAAAACGAATCGATCTTCAAATACCTGCCTGGTTTTAAAAAAAGCATTTACGTTTTCAAAAACATGAAACTGCAGGGTTTTCATGAAAGACAAAATGCCTATCACAAAGATCTGGATCAGTTTTATGAAAAATCAAAAATTAAGGATCTATTAAATACTAAAGGATGGGATGGTGTTCCAGCGTTTTTAGATAATCATCAGGATTCGTTTTCGAAAGACCATAACCAGTAAAGTCTTACTGCTATGATGAAAGATCAATTGATCATCAAACAGGTCAATTAAAAATTCAAATGTCAATAATTACAAGCTTCACAGATTATGGTCATCAAAATTAATAGTAAATTGTTCCTCAGTTGAAATCCGTACTCGGCGGGTTTAAATTTCGATCTTATGATATTGAGTTCCAAACGATCATAAATCCAAATTGAAGAAACCTGTTGAATAGAAAAATAGCAATAGCTTGAAAAATCAGCAACTTAGAAAACATTTAAAGAAAACCTGGAAGACCAGATGGAGATATTTTCGCAACAGCAAAAAACTTGGCAGCTGCGGAGCTGATGTCTATTTCGACAAAAACATTGAAATACAGCGATATCCAAAAAATGTTTCCATTCGAGACATGGCGGTTATCAAAGAGGGCGCACGCATTTGTGCTTGCAATGAAACTGCAACCATCTCCATTGGAAAAAATACAACAATCGGTTTTCACACTTTTATCTTTGCCTCTAATCACATTTCAATCGGGGATGATTGTTTGGTAGCGCCATTTGTTTATTTGGTGGACAGTGATCATTCCATTGAAAAAAATCAGTTAATCAATCAGCAGTCCAATACGACTTCTCCAATTAAGATTGGAAATGACGTCTGGCTCGGAACCGGATGTAAAATTTTGAAAGGGGTCACAATCGGTGATGGAGCAATCATTGCTGCAGGTGCGATTGTCAATGCAGATGTACCCGCCTATGAAATTTGGGGTGGCATCCCCGCAAAAAAAATTAGCGAAAGAAAATGAAAACAGGACTGATCCTTCTCTGCAGATACAATTCTTCCAGACTACCCGGTAAAATCCTGAAGGAAATCAATGGCAAACCATTGCTCGCTTACATCATAGAAAGATTGAAATTATCAAATGCAAGCGATCAGGTCATTGTAGCTACTTCCGATCAAGAGACTGACAACCCAATTGCTAATTACTGCGAAAAATCCAATGTAGCTTGCTTTAGAGGAAGTTTATATAATGTAGCGGGCAGATTTCTGGAATGCGCTGAGTACTATAATCTTGACTTTGCCATCAGGATCAACGGGGACAATATTTTTACCGATCACCACATAATCGATGAAATGATTAGCATTGCCCATGCTGACAACTACGATTTTGTATCCAACGTAGCGGGGAGGACCTTTCCTTATGGCATGAGTATTGAAATCATTAAAGTAGCATTTTACAGGGAGATATTTAAACACTTCGATACTGACTACTTCAAAGAACATGTCACCATCTATTTATATGAACATCCTGAGGAGGTGAAAAATGTGCTCCACTTTAAAAATAAATGGGTTCCGGAAGCATCAGGGCTAAAACTTGCTGTAGATTCATCAGAAGATTTTAAATTTGCGACCGAAGTAATCAATCGGATGCAATCGGCGCATACCGATTACGGACTGAAAGAAATTACTGATTTGATAAAATCATTGAAATGAATTGTTGGAAAGGAAGTGCAGGACCACTGTTGATCGCAGAAATTGGCGGAAACCATGAAGGTGATTTTGAATATGCCAAAAAACTTACTCAACTCGCTATAGAATCGAAAGCTGATTATGTGAAATTCCAGATTTACACTGGCGACACATTGGTCAGTAAAGTAGAGGGTGCTCAGAGAAATAAGCATTTCAAAAAGTTTGAGCTTACACCCGATCAACACCGTGAGTTAGCGGAAATGTGCCGGCAAAATGACGTAGGTTACATGGCCTCTGTCTGGGATCCGGAAGCCATTGAATGGATAGATGAATACATTAGTATTTATAAAATTGGCTCTGGCGATCTCACAGCATACCCCGTCCTGAAAGCTACAGCACTTAAAAACAAACCGATTTTATTGTCAACTGGTCTAGCCAAAGAACAGGAAGTATTGGAGGCCATTCAATACCTGGAATCAGTAAATTCCATGTATAATAAGAAAGAAAATCTGGCAGTACTGCAATGTACTTCTATGTATCCCATTCCGTTCGATGATGCAAATCTAAACGTGATGATGCGGTTAGCAGAAAAGACCGGATGTACAGTTGGTTACTCAGATCATACTGAAGGAAGTTTAGCACTGGAAATAGCCGTCGCAATGGGTGCACAGGTACTAGAGTTTCATTTCACAGACAGCAGAGAGGGAAAAACCTTTCGGGACCACAAAGTTTCTTTGACAAAGGACGAAGTTTTGTCGCTGCGAGAAAGGATCAAAGCGATCGACTCATTGAAAGGAGATCCTGAAAAAAAACCGCTTCCTGTGGAAGGTGATCACGTTACGACATTCAGAAGGGCAGTTTATCCGGCAAAAGAAATTCCGGCAGGAAAAGTCGTTGAAGCATCAGATTTAACTACCTTGCGTCCTAATCATGGAATTGATGCCCGCGAGTTTGATCAATTGATAGGAAAAACAGCTGTCAAAACATTGAAAACTCATCAAAAACTAGATTGGCAGGATTTTAATTAGAGAATTATGAAATGGTATAGAGAGGAGCCCATGTCGGAATATGGGAACACTAAAAATGAAAAATGGATCAGGGAAAGTGAGGAGAAGGAATCATTTGAAGTGAAAACCTATCTGGGAAAGAAAACGAATCTCCTTGCACTGAAAAAAAACATCGTTGAAGATATTCCCAAGCAACTTGCCTATTATAAAGAATCGAGAGAAGACATTTACAGCTTCGATAATACCGAAAAGGTAGATTTTTGTCCTGTTTGTAGTTCCTCATCCGATGCAGCAACCAGCAGATCATCTATCTATGGAGCTGATTATTGTCAATGTCCTGAGTGCACCCACGTTTACGTACGCAGAAGACCGACCAAAAGTGCTATAGAAGGGTTTTATCTCAACAATGTGACCTATGCTGCCACCTATACCGATAAGAAATCCGCTGAGTCCAGACTCAATGCAATTGCAGTTCCGTGGGTCGACTGGACCATCCGGGTATACAAAGAAAAATATGGAAAGGAACCAACCTCCATTTTAGATGTTGGATCAGGTGCCGGTCATTTCGTAGAGGCCTGCAGAAGAAAAGGGATGAAAGCGGATGGAATAGAGTTGAGCGAATCCAGCAGGAAATTCTCCAAAGAGATTTGGGGAGTAGAGTTGGATGGCAGAGATTTCATAGAGGCAGGAATAGATTATGAAGGGTACGACATTGTTACTTTCTGGGGTCTGCTGGAGCATACACCTAATCCGGGTAAAATTCTGGATACCGCCTATGACATTGTATCGAAAAGTAAAAACGGAGGAATGGTCATTTCTAAAGTTCCGAGATGGGATTCTTTGAGTTCAGCCTCTCAAAGAGAAAATACCAGCACCATTATCCGTCACCTGGATCCTATGGGACACATCATGTGTTTCACAGATGCATCTGCAGCAGAGCTTTACTATAAAAGCAATTTTGAACCTGCAGCTGCCTGGTATTACGGAATGGATGTCTATGAAACCTTCATGCAGGTAGGAAATGCTACCAAAAATTATGACAACTTCGTCCAGACAGGTGAATTGCAAATGGAGTTGCAACAATTTGTAGATGAAGTACGATTTTCTGATGGCCTTACTTTAGTAGGAGTACCTAAAAACTGATACATGGAACCTTTAGTTTCTGTTTACATTACCAACCACAATTACGGTGCATATATCAGACAGTCGATAGAGAGTGTTATTTCTCAGACATTTGCTGATTATGAACTGCTGATTATTGATGACGGTTCCACAGATAACTCCAGAGAAATTATCGAGGAGTACAGAGAACTGAACAATGTCAAAATTATCTTCCAGCAAAACAAAGGGCTGAATATTACCAATAACATAGCCTTAAGTGCTGCAAAAGGTAAATATATCATGCGGCTCGATGCTGACGACTACCTCGACAGTAACGCATTGCTGGTAATGAGCAATTTGCTGGAAAAGGACAATGAACTGGGCATGGTTTTCCCGGATTATTACCTGGTTGATGAACAAGGAAACATATTGAACCTGGAGAAGCGCCACGATTTTACCAGCGAAGTAAAACTGATGGATCAACCCGCTCATGGTGCCTGCACAATGATTCGCAGGGAATATTTACTACAGTTAAATGGCTATAATGAAGACTACACCTGTCAGGATGGTTATGAGTTGTGGATCAAATTCATCAATTCCTACAAGGTCAACAACGTCAATACAGCGCTGTTTTATTATCGCCGACATGGTGCCAACCTAACGGGTAATGAAGATAAAATTCTCACCACAAGGGCCAAAATAAAAGAGGATTTTCTCAGCAACAGTGATGCCAATAAAGCGACGTTGGCCATCTTACCAATCAGAGGGGTTAACAGCCAAAACCATACAACCGCATTTGAAAAAGTAGCAGATAAATATCTACTTGACTGGAAAATCGACGAACTACTGAAAACTGAGAGAGTTGTTGGCATTGTCGTTACATCTCCCAGTGAAAAAGTAGAAAGCTACATAGCGCAGCATTACAATAGTGAAAAGATTCAGTTTGTAAAAAGAGATGAAAACCTCGCTCAATTAAACACAAACCTGAGCGACACGCTTTCAGACGTGCTCTCCAAAGTACAAAATGTCCCATATGAATATCTGATGGTTCTAGGGGTTGAATATCCTTTTATCAGCTGTAAAACCATCAACGATGCTGTGAATACACTCTCAATTTTTAAGGCAGACTCGCTGGTAAGTGTGAGACCGGAAACAAGCTTGTTCTTCAAACATGATGGTGAAGGCATGAAGCCGATCCTCAATATGGACAAATTCACCAAGCTGGAGAGAGATGCGCTATACAAGAATATCGGAGGGATAATGCTTGCAACAAAAGAATACTTTGAAGATAAAAGTCTGTTACTGGGAGGGAAAGTAAGTCATATAGTGATTGGTCAAAAAGAATCATTGGGCGTCTTTTCCAAGTATGATTTAAAGGTTGCCAATGCAGTAGTTGATCTCTAGCCAATGGAAAAAAATCGCCTGATTGCCTTTGCAACAAAAGTTACTTCTTCCATTGTCAACTCAGGGAAAATCGGCAAAGACAAAACTTTATCAGACAGCTCTTTGGCTACATGGTTTTGCTTTTGATCAATACCAATGATATCCATCGATGAGATAGTACTTGGATAATGTATGGCAGTCCCGATCCCCTGATCAGACAGGAATGTCATCAAACTTTCTCTTTCTTCGGTGACGATCACAAACTGATGGTAAATATGACCTTCGAAAGCCTCCGGCAATCTGATTGCATCGACATCATGAAGTAATTCCCGATATTTCGCAGCGATTGTTTGCCTCTTCCGATTGAATGAATCGAGCTGAGAAAGCTTGACGGATAAAAACGAGGCTTGTAGTTCATCAAGTCTGCTATTCCTACCCAACAATAGATGTTGATCACGGCTCAACTGCCCATGATTCCCCAAAAGTCTAACCCTTTCCAACAGCTTTTCATTATTTGATACGACAGCTCCGCCATCTCCAAAAGCACCCAGATTTTTTGTTGGATAAAATGAAAAAGAAGCAGCATCTGCCAGATTTCCACAATTCTTCAAACCCAATTTTGCCCCAGCAGCATGTGCACAATCTTCTATCAAATATAAATTCCGGTCCTTCTTAATTTGAAGTAATTCATCAATATCAGCAGGTCTGCCATATTGATGAACTACGATGATTGCAAAAGTCCTGTCTGTGATCGATTGACTGACAGAAGTCGGCGATAGGTTGAAAGTATGCTGATCAACGTCGCAACAGACAGGCACTCCTCCTACCCTTTTGACCGCCTCAGCAAGTGACATCCAGGTATTATCCGGTATGATTACTTCATCTCCCCTTTGGATTTCCAATCCCTCCAGTATCAATTCGATAGCGTCCGTTCCATTACCACAAGAAACACATCCATCAGCACCAATATAACTTGCAAATTTCTCTTCAAATGCATGCACCTTTCCCCCCAGAATAAACCTCCCCTGTGACATCACTTCTTCAAAAGCCTGATCTATCATGCTTTTAAGCGCCTTATTTTGTCTATCGAGAGTGAAGAAAGGAATCTGCATAGCAACTTAATGTTGAAAATATTCTATTTTCTATTGGTAAAATTTTAATTTCGCCTCAAAATCATAACAAATTAAAAACAAATGAACATTTTTAAACACCTTTTACCATTTGCCATTGGTTTTCTAGTGATTTTAGGATCATGCAATGATAATCAAAGCGAGCAACCAACAGGACAAATATCACTTTCTGTCATCCAAAAAGCCATCAAAAACGGTAGATTAGAAGTAGACGAAAATCCGGTATCGATTAGTATTACCATCAATAAAGGAGATGAAACAATACTTGACAATGAGCAATATGACATCAGCCAGTTTGGAACAGGTTTTCTCATTGATCCAATCGTACTGGAAATCGGAGAGTACACAGTTGAAGAATTTTTGGTTTACAATGCCAGCAATGAAGTAATATTCGCCACACCAAAGACAGGATCACAATTTGAAAAGTTCGTTGATACACCATTACCTACTGGTTTTACAATATCGGCTGACGAAGTTTCAGAATTGTCACTTGAAGTAATATCTACTGAAGGTATTGACCCGGAAGATTTGGGTTATGCCTCAATTGGATTTGATATCCTGCCTGTGAAAAATATCCTCGTAAGTGTTTTCAGTCAGGCAGAGAGCACCAATAGCTTTATCGCCTCTGAGTTAACGATTTTTGGTGATAATGACTCGATCAACACTGTTAGCCTGGGTGATTCTATTAATGTAGTGAAAGTCAGAGACGATTATGATAATGTGAGTTTCGAATTTAATGCTTCCGGTTTCTCTACAAAATCAGTCACAATTGCAGGAAGCGACCTGGATAACTATACTACAACGCCTCTTGAAATAATATTCTCTGACATTGAATTAAATCGTGGTTTAGTTGCTCATTATCCATTTGACGGAAATGCAAATGACAATGGAGAAAACAATCTAAATGGTACCGTTTTCGGTGCAACTCTTACTGCTGACAGAGATGGAAACGCTAATAGCGCATATTCATTTGACGGCATTGACGATAGAATTGAAATAGCTAATAACAGCTTATTAGAAAATCAGTCATATACCATATCTACATGGGTAAATTCTTCAAGTTTAACAGGAGCCATTTTATCAATGTCAACCTCGGATCCTTTTGTCAAAAATAACTCAGGTTACTATCTAAGTATACTTAACGGAAACTTTAGAGGTTTGAGTAATATCAGCAGTGCAAATTGGGCTTCAGTTATTAATAGTGATGTCTCTACCTTAAATAACTGGCATCATGTGATATTTACATATGATGGAAATGACCTTAAATTGTTTATTGACGGAACAGAAGTTGCCTCCGAGGCTATTTCCCATGTTGTAAATTATTCCGAGGGTAACCCTTTACAAATAGGGTTTTATGCGACTCAGAGCTCTGGCAATTATTTTTCCGGGAGCATTGATGACGTAAGGATCTATAATAGACATTTAAACAATTCAGAAATTACCGCGCTAGCAAATGAGTAAATAAACTCACCTTATATTATAGTATTAAAAAAGCTGTATGAAAATTTAAAATACCTTTCATACAGCTTTTTTTGATTTTGCAATCGTCATCATTTCCTATTGATCATTAAATTATTATCAACAATCGATCAAATATTACGCGGATATTCCAAACAATCACTTTTTTGTTTAATATTGGCACAATAAACAACACTCATATCTCAGTTAAGAAATTTATTAGCTATTCAAATATTTAATAAGTAGCATGAAAAGTATTGGTGTATTTACATCAGGTGGAGACTCGCCTGGCATGAACGCTTGCGTCAGATCTGTTGTAAGATCAGCCTTATCACTTGGCATTGATGTTTACGGTATCAAGTATGGTTACAATGGCATGATAGAAGGAGACATTTATAAAATGAAATCCTACTCTGTCAGCAACATTGTACAGCGAGGTGGAACTATCTTAAAATCTGCACGTAGTAAGGAGTTTATGACACCTCAGGGCAGAAAGAAAGCTTACGAACAGCTATCGAAAAGAGGGATCGAAGGACTTGTAGCGATTGGTGGAGATGGTACACTGACCGGAGCAAACATTTTCTATGATGAATATGGAATTCCTACAGTAGGTTGCCCCGGAACGATTGATAATGACCTATATGGCACTGACTATACCATTGGCTTCAATACAGCCATCAATACGGCATTGGATGCTATCGACAAGATCAGAGATACTGCCAACTCGCATGACAGAGTTTTTTTCATCGAGGTAATGGGCAGACATTCAGGATACATTGCCATTAATTGTGGTATTGGCGGTGGAGCTGAGTTAGTGATGGTTCCTGAGACCTCTACTACCATTGAAGATGTAATCAACACTTTGAGGGCCGGAAGAGACCGACAAAAAACATCTTCTATCGTCATCGTAGCTGAAGGCGATGTTCAAGGTAACGCACACGAAATTGCGGGAAAAGTATCCAGTCAATTACCTGAATTAGACATTAGGGTTACAACCTTAGGTCATATTCAAAGAGGCGGAGACCCTTCTGCTTTTGACAGAATACTCGCTTCAAGAATGGGCTTAGCAGCCGTAGAAGGTTTAATCAATGGTCAGAAAAACGTACTGGTCGGAATTGTGAATGATCAGGTGGAATATACTAACTTCAAACTGGCTATTTCCAAAACCAAACCATTGAATCCTGATTTATTGAGATTAGTTGACATCCTCAATGTCTAACTGATTGGATAGCCAGCCTAAGATATCATTGCTGTGATCAGTTGAAAACCAATTGATCGCAGCATCTTTTTTAAACCAGGTAAGCTGTCGTTTTGCATATCTTCTGGAGTTTCTTTTCAGTAATCTGATTGCCTCCTCTTTATCGTAAGCTTTATCTAAAAAACCAAATATTTCGCTGTAACCGACAGTTTGTAAAGCGTTCAAATAACGTTTTTCATATAAGGATTCAGCTTCTTCAAATAATCCGGCCTCAATCATTAAATCCATTCGTTTGTCAATCCTGCTATACAATTGATCGCGAGGCATTTCCAATCCTATTTTTATAATTTCAAATGGCCGTTCTACAGTAGTCTTGGCATTTCTGTAAGAGGTATAAGTTTGACCGCTGCTTTCGATCACTTCCAGTGCCCTGATCACTCGCTGTGGATTATTTAAGTCAACGATTTCAGCGTATTCAGGATCCTGATCCTTGAGTCTGTTTACCAACGTCTCTAATCCATACTTTTCATGTTCCTGATTAAGGCGCGTGCGAATTGTGGGATCAATCTCGGGCATTTCATCAATCCCTTCACAAACAGCTTTTACATATAGTCCGGAACCTCCCACCATCACCACAGCACGGTGGTTAACGAAGAGCTTTGCCAAAAGAGTTAGGGCCTCATTCTCATATTTGCCCACATTGTAATCTTCCTCTATGTGGAGTGAATCAACAAAATAATGCGGAACCTGAGCTTTTTCTTCTGGTGTAGGCTTGGCCGTACCGATATCCATTTCCTTGTAAAACTGCCTCGAATCAGCTGATAAAATCACTGTGTCCAAGTGCCTGGCAACTTCTATCCCAAGGGCGGTTTTACCAACGGCAGTAGGTCCTACAATGACTATTAAGAATTTTTTTTCCACAGTCAAAGATAGACTGACGGTTATTTTTTTTCATGTAAATATTCAATATCTAGCAAATAGAAGAGAATTATTCTCATCATCAGCGGCATTAAAGGCATTTTCTTTAACTTTATTCAGCATAAACTTACTCAAATTGAATAAAGAAGAGCTTAAAACGGAGGTTCAACGACTGCAGTCCGAACTAAAAGTAGCAGAGCGTAAATATTACGATCTCGTTGAGAAAACGAATATTGAGCTTAAAGAGCTATTTGATAATTCTTATGATTTAATCCAGGTATTCCGGCCTAATGGAGAATTCAGGTTTGTCAATAAAGTCTGCAAAAACAAGATGGGCTACAGCGAGGAAGACCTGTACGATCTTAAATTTTCTGACTTCATTAATCCTGCTCACTGGCAAAGTACACTCGAAAAGCTGCTTAGTCTGGAAAAAGGCGAAAAAATTGAGAAGTTTGACACGGTATTTACTTCTAAGGCTGGTAAGAATATTTACGTATCCGGAAAGGTAACATGCGTTATTGAAGATGATGAAGCCACTGAATACAGGGCAGTATTTTATGACATTACGGAAAGAATCAGGGCAGAAAAAGCGCAGAGTCTGTTCTACAAAATCGCGAACCTTACCATATCCAGTTCTAACCTGAACATTATCTACTCAAGCATTTTCGATGAGTTAAACAAAATGCTATCGGTTAAAAACATGTGTATCGTTATTAAAAACAACGACATACCAAAATTCTCATTTCCTTTTTTTGTCAATGAGAGTCAGGATAAAAATGTGCTTGAGATACAGAAAAACATCGATACGGTACTGGCAAAGCAAACGCTGGGCAATAGTAAGCCTACCATCCTTTACAAAAACAGAATAGCTGAGATTTCCGATTTTTCGAGTATTAAAACTTTGCCGCAGATCTGGTTAGGTGTACCTATAAGTATCAGTGGTCAGGCTATTGGAGTATTATCTATCCACTCAAAGAAAGATCCTGGTGCCTATAACAATCAGGACCTGGACTTGCTGGACTTTATTTCCAGTCAGGTAAGTCTTGCAATGGAAAGAAAAGTACAGGAAGAAAAAATACAAAATCAGGGTGCAAGACTTGCTGCCATATTTGAGAGCAGTACTCACCAGATTTGGTCGATTGACAGGAAGTACAGATTCACATCTTTCAATCAAAACTATTCTGAAGCGTTAAGAGAGTATTACAGCATAGAACCAAAGCTTGGCGCCACCTTTCTCGATGAATATGCTAACTCCTACCCGGACAAGGTAAAGGTGTTTTGGAGCAAATGGTACGACCAGGCGTTTAAAGGCGAAATCGTCAACTTCCAAACTGCATTGATCACCAGAGAAGGTAAAAAAATCTGGCGGGATGTTTTCCTGAACCCTATCTACCTGCAGGATGGCAGAATTGAAGAAATTTCAGTAATTGCCAACGATATCACCGAAAAGAAACTTGCTGAAATAGCGCTGGCAGAAAGTGAAGAGAAATTCCGTACAATTTTCGAATCCTTTCAGGACATTTATTTCAGATGCCATCTAAATGGTAAAATTTCAATGATCAGTCCTTCCATTTACGAAGTGCTAGGCTACAGGCCTAAAGAAATTGTTGGACAGAAAATCCAAAAATATTTCAAGTCTGTATCAGACACGGATGTGCTACTGGAAGAACTCTTCGATCAGAAAAGTGTCAGAAACTTTGAAGGAACGGTTGTCACGAAAGATAAAAAATCTCTTCAGATCATCATCAACATTCGACTCATCCAAAGAAGAGGGAATATGTTTGAAATTGAAGGTGTGGCAAGGGATATTACCCAGCTTAAAAATGCCAACCTGGAATTACAGCAAGCCAAAGAGCTGGCGGAACGATCTCTGAAAGTCAAGGAAAGATTTCTGGCTAATATGAGTCACGAAATCAGAACTCCTATGAATGGTATCATTGGAATGATCGACCTGATCGGTAGCACCGAAATGAATGAAGAACAACGCGAATATGTGAAAACCATTCAAAAATCTTCTGAGACCTTACTCAACATCCTAAATGACATCCTCGATTTATCTAAAATCGAGGCTGGTAAAATGGAGCTTAGAAGGCAACCTGTCCGACTCATCGAAACATTGGAAAAACTGTATGACCTTTACTCGCAACAGGCAAATCTCAATAATACAAACCTCTACTATCATGTAAATGAAAATGTTCCTTCCATCATCATGACTGATGAGACGCGTATCATGCAGGTATTGTCGAATCTGACTTCCAATGCCATCAAATTCTCGAAAAAAACAGGAAATATCAACCTGGGCATCAGGCTTGTTTCAGAGGAAGAAAATGTCTATACTTTCAAAGTGCAGATCAAAGATAGTGGAATTGGTATTTCAAAAGAAGATCAGGAAAAGCTCTTTCAAAGTTTCAGTCAGGTAGATACATCCAGCACTAAAAATTACAGCGGCACAGGATTAGGCCTGGCTATTTCCAAAGAGTTGGTAACATCTCTGGGAGGTGAAATAGGCGTAGTAAGTACCCCCGGACTTGGTAGTACTTTCTGGTTTACATTCCAGGCTGATAAGCCAAATGAAGAAGAAAAACTAATTGATCAGAAAAGGGAAGACAACAGAATTCTGAAGCAATTCACTAAAACCAAACCCAAGATTCTGATTGTAGACGACAATTCTGTAAACAGAAGAGTAGCTTGTCAGATTCTCACCAAATCCGGTTGTAATGTCGATGAAGCGGAAAACGGATTCAGCGCCATTGAGCTCATCAAAGAACAAAAGTACGACCTTATCTTCATGGACATTCAGATGCCGGGAATGGATGGTGTGGAAGCAACTCAGGAAATAAAGAAAATTCGCGATCAGGTGATTCCCCCTATTGTTGCAATGACAGCATATTCTATGGAAGAGGATCGCGAGAAGTTCCTAAATCAGGGTTTGGATGACTACATGTCAAAACCAATCAAAGCCAACCTGCTGATTAAAAAAGTAAAAGAATGGATTTCATTCGATCCGCAACATGTAACCACTGATGTCTTTGAGGAAGAACAGGAAGACCTGATTATCAATCAGAATACGCTCAATCAGTTGTTCAAATATGGTGGTTTCGAATTGATTAGAAGCGTTTTACATGATTTTGATGTGGAAACACAGGAACAGATACAGAAAAGTCAGGAACATTATGTGGAAGAGAACTTTGAGGGCATCCGTCTGGAATTACACACCCTGAAGGGAAACGCTGGAACGCTGGGCGTAGAAAAGCTGGCAAATACAGCCACAACTATTGAAAAAAAACTAAAAGAACATAACTTTGTTGATATAGGTAATGATCTTCAATTGCTGCAATCAGCATATGAAGAGTTTCAGGAACATTACCACAACATTCTTGAAAATTAAGGAAGCATGTCAAAAAAAATATTGGTAGCAGAAGACAGTTCAGTTATTCAAAACCTCACCAAAAGAATACTGAGCATTCAAAATTACAAAATCACTTCGGTAAAAAATGGCAAGCAGGTTTTAGATAAGCTGGCAAAAGAGCCATTCGATCTGATATTACTGGACATCAACATGCCAATTATGGATGGAATGGAATGTGCCAGAACGATACGTTCCGATCAAAATGAAATTCCGATTATCGCTATTACAGGAAATGCCAAGAATTACAGTATTCAGGATTTCAAAGACGCAGGAATTGATGATTACCTACCAAAACCACTTGACTATGATGCAATGGTTGATATGGTCAAAAAATATGTAGAATAATGCAGGTTAGATACACAAAACACCTGCTCAATAAGCTGGAAGACATCTTTTCTGAGTCTGATTACATGCTCAGGTATGAAAAAGGAAACTTTCAGTCGGGTTACTGTATCCTGAAAGACACAAAAATTGCTATTGTCAACAAGTATTTTCCGTTGGATGGCAAGATCAATTGTCTGCTCGATATTTTGAAATCCATAGACATTGATTCGACAAACCTGAGCGAAAAAAACAAAAAGTTATTTCTTGAAATAGCCCAAACAGATTTAAAACTTTGATAGTAACTTTTTTAGGTACAGGCACAAGCCAGGGAGTCCCGGTAATTGGATGTGATTGTCCGGTATGTCGTTCGCTGGACTTTCAGGATAAAAGATTACGGTCTTCCGTTCACATTGAGGTAGCTGACAAAAGTCTTGTAGTCGATACTGGGCCAGACTTCAGAACGCAGGTGCTCAG
>JBCBHL010000110.1:0-19593 GCA_038525605.1 Bacteroidota bacterium | reverse complement strand
AGACAATATTGACACTACCCAACTGATTAATGTTCCAGATTATCCATATTTTAAGTAAGGCGACTGCTTTTTATTGAATTTCTCGTCTTCGTCTGTCAGATAAGCCAGCACTACAAATTTGAATAGTAAAAACAATATCAGCGAAAAGCCGGCAATTGATATAAGCGTGTAGGTAAAGTCCTTGTTTTTAATGCTGTTAACATAGTTTAGGTTATTACTGATAATGCCTTCAAGTTCAGGTTCACATCTGATATATTGTAACTGGCTATATAGTTTGATTGTAAATTTTAGGTCCTTGTCGTGAATTACAGTGCCAAGATCATTCAGTCTGGAAGCAAGATGATTCCTTCGCTGATCAAATTCTTCCGGAAGAAAATTTAAAAACCTGATAAAACTCAGCTCGAGCAGAAACTCATAAGGCGCTCTCACAAATTCAATCTCTTTATAATACAAAGCAGTTATTTCCCGAATAAAACTCTTTAGTTCTCCGGCAAACAGGTCATATGCAGAAGATTGAAATCTAACAGTGAGATAAACACTCAGTGAGGAGAGAAGCTCAGCATTTTCAAACTCACGTTTTTGAAATGCATTTTTAAGTAATCTGTTGATCTTATGACTTAAATACGGAGATATAAAATCTGAAAATCCTTCAGTCTTACATAAGCGATTTAGTTCCTGTTTTAGGTCTTCACTGATAAGCCCTTTGATGAAGAAGTCAATGAGCACTTTGCTGTAGTAAATTTCGAAATGGAAGCCGAGGAATTGTTTCTGTTTTAAACCTTCAAATAGCTTTAGAATGTCATCTTTACTCAATTGATGAGACGCAGTTTTTAGAAAATCGGAATCAGCCAAACCGATTTCAAGGAACAGTCTTTTTTGTATGTTGCCCAGGTTCTCAGACGTGATTTGATCTAAATCGATTCCGGCTTCAGTAAGTATGATAATGGGTGAGAGGTATTCCATTAATTGATGTTACGAAAGTGTAATTTACGTGATATAATCTCTACAAAAAACAGAAGATTTCGAATAAGTGATTAGGCAATTTAACGGTTGAACATAGCGGATAATTTAATGCCACCTTTAGGTTACTTGAATAATATGTATAAAATGCAAACAAATCTTTTCATATTGCAAGAATTTCATGTGGAATTAGCAGATAATTCACATTAAAGTAATATTGCTTTGGATAAATTCAATATTAGTTTACTTTTGAATCGTATTAAGCTGTTTTAAATACAAAAAATATAAAATTCCTAAAAGTGGGAATTACTTAATAATTTCTTGTTTTGATCTGTCAGGTGAATTTCCTGTTTAATCGACAATTCATCCTAGTTTGTCGAAATGGCATTTTGCAGGTGCTGAATTTACAATTTATGATCGTACTTTTACGCCATAATAAAGAAACACACAGCATTAAACTTTCGATTCAGCTATGATAACAATTTCATCTAACAGTATTGACGAATTAAATCTGATTTACAAAAAAGTAAAAAAAGATTTTACGGCAGTAGACTCAATTAAGTTAAATCAGGAAACACTTGAATATGAAATGGTGTTAAAGAGACCTGAATTGAATAATTCGATGATTGCTGTGGCAGATAAGATTCTAGAAATTGATGAGCTGATGGAAGAAAATCCATCAATATTTGATGATTTTACCTGGATAAGATTTAAAACGGAAGTAGAAAAAGACAAATTGACTTTTGTTGCGCTACAACCCTTAAAGACAATATGGAAGCAATTGAAAGCTTCCACTAAACAAGCTGTTTACAATTATTTGTGTCAGCAGAAAGAAATAGAGCCAAGTTTGGGATCCAAGCTTGTTGCTTGAAGGTAACACATAAGTGTTTTCATGATAAAGTTGGTTTTAAACCCTGACGTTCTTCGTCAGGGTTTTTTATTTTCTATCTATGGATCAATCCAAGTTTGGGATCAAGCGATTTATCCGTGGGGTTTCACTGAAAAGTTCTAGGATTAAGCGAAATAGTTGGGAGTAGCAGCTACTGACTCACTTTCTAACTCATATTTTCACAAAAGAGGTGTCAATAAAAAGTTGTTTCTTACAAATGGGATATAAATGGACATTTTGAAACCTTAAGATGAGCAAAATAATTTCGTCAAACCATCTGGTTGATCACTACCAGGATTTTCCCAAGAATATCCTTCATCGTTTTTTCTGAAATAAGAACTTAAAGAAAATAAGATACTAATAAGCTTTTATCTCCTTATTAACTATCAAAGTTGTATTACCGGGGGTAACACATTTACATACAAAGTTAAGATTTGTCTGATTGTATTTATTATTGAAAATTCCTTTGCCACTGCTCATAGGCAATGCGATCACGGCCGATTCATCGAGGAACTTACCATTTACCAGCTTACCTTCAAAAAAAGTAATCCTTCGGCATTTGTTATCAACAGAAACCTCATAATTCTTTTTCTTGATCTTTTTAATTTTCAATTGATAGGTATCGATCAAGTTTCCTTGATTGGAATACTGCCTGGTACCTACACCCATTAAACTATTTTCATAAGGAGTCTCCGCTTTCAGCACACCATCGGAATAATACGTTTTTCTGATGCCATTGATTTTGTTGTTCACATATGGAGTCTCAGCATATATTTTTCCATTCTCATAATACTTTTTTGATATGCCGCTCCTCTCACCGTTGACGTAAGTCATCTCCAGCTGTTTATTGCCATTGTCGAAATAGGAAGTAGATACGCCGTGCTTTTTACCTCCTTTGTAATTCACTGCGGTATGCACTTTTCCGTCAGGGTACTTCGTAGTAATCAGCCCTTCTTTTACTTTTTTGGTTTTGGTCTTTGTTGTTTTCTTATTTTTTGGAGGCTCATCACATGAAGTTGCGAAAAACAGACCGGAAAGTACTGTTAACACTAGGACTAATAGGTTAATATTAGTGTATTTATCTTTTCTCATTTGTAATTAATTTTTATCTAAGGACAACTAATGATTATCATTTTATAAAATCGAAACGTTTGCATTAAAACATTTGACCCTTTGTATAACTATCTTATGCTTTAAAATTTTAAATTTAATAAATTACAGTAATAACACACTTCAAAGTTACATGAATAGTCTTGAATATTTTCATGATGCTATGGCAACCAATTTTTCTCTGAAAATAGCAGGCATTGAATCCTCAGTATCAGAGCATGTAGCTGGTTTGTGTTTTCAAAGGCTTGATGAGCTTGAAATGAAGCTTAGCAGATTTGTGCCTGACAGTGACGTATCCCGAATCAACAGGATGAAATCCGGCGAAGAAATTATGCTGGAAGAAGAAGTCTATGATTGTTTGAGACTTGCCATTGAGGTTAGTTTACTCACAAACGGATACTTTGATGTGGGCACAGCAGAGCTGTCGGATATTTACCGCGGTTATCAAAATGGCATACTGAATGAGTTTGAATACAGTAATGCGATCAGCACTGCTATGAGTGAAAAAGCGGAAGGTTCTTTATATCTCAACCCTAATGTGGCCATGATTCATTGTGTGGCTGATGGTTTAAAAGTGGATCTGGGCGGAATAGGGAAAGGATATGCCCTTGATTTGTTGAAAGAATATTGCCTCGAAAATGAATTCGAAAACTTTTCTTTCAATGCAGGCGGCAGTACTGTTTTGGTCTGTGAAGAAACGCCTACGAAGTTTAAGCTGAGTGCTAAAAATGAGCAAATCGATATCCGAATTGCCCATGCGAGTGTGAGCTCATCGGGGACAGGCCAGCAGGGAAATCACATTTTCAATCCGGCTACAGGTGAAAATGAAGAACGGATTTATGACAGAGTCTGGGTATGCAGCCCACAGGCAGGTTACTCCGATGCATTCGCAACTGCGTTCTTTTCGATGCAAGAGCGCGAAATTCAGGAAGTGTCACAAGACGTTGAAGAAATTAACTGGGTTGCAGTTTCTTCAGACGGTACCATTAAATTTATCTACAAAAAAGAAAAAGAACTGATATAATAACCTATGGGAAGAGAAACAAATACAGGAATGGAATCAGATAAGTCTGGAAGAAGAGGGTTTTTAAAGAAAAGCGGCGCATTGGGTGCAGGACTCATCCTGGCAAATCCGTTTAACATCATTTCTAATCCTTTGAATACTGCTGATGAGGTAAAAGTAGCGCTCGTTGGTTGCGGCGGAAGAGGCGGAGGAGTTGCGTTTGCTAATATTCCCAAAATTCCCGGGTGTAAGCTGGTGGCAGTTTGCGACATTGTAGAAAGCAGGAGAGAAGGCTTTAAGGCCCGACATAAGAAAAGAACAGGTAAGTCTATTAATGCTTATGAAGACTTCTACCAGATGCTGGACAAGGAGCAACTGGACGCTGTAGTACTTACTACTCCGGATTTCTGGCACATGCAACACACCGTTGATGCCCTGGAGGCAGGAATACACGTATATTGTGAGAAAGCCATGTCCAACAAGCTGGAAGATGCTTATAAAATGGCCGCTGCAATGAAGAAAACTGGTAAATTACTCCAGATCGGACGTCAGAGAAGAAGTAATGACAGATACAGATTTATGTATCACAACTTACTGAAAAAGGAAGAAATGTTCGGTAGATTGACCCATGCTATCGGGCAATGGAACCGTTCTCAAATATGGACACAAAGACCAAATAAGAAAGATAAACTTGATTTCAAAACACTTAAAAAGTATGGTTTTGATACAGAAGATCAGGTGTACAACTGGAGAAATTACAAAAAACTGGGAGGTGGAGTAGTTTCTGATTTGGGTTCACATCAGATTGATATCTTTAACTGGTTTTTCGATGCTTATCCGAAAGCTGTATATGCGACAGGGAATAATTCCTACTTTGGATTTGAACAGGCAGATACAATGGCCACCATTCTTGAATATGAAACACCGAAAGGGCCAGCGATAGGTATTTATGAGAATATCTCCAATTCCAGAGCGATTGGTGTTTATGAGCGTTTTGTGGGTGATAATGGAGCATTTATTATTTCCGAAGGGAAAGATAATAAAATCTATCGGGAATCCAGAGTGAAATCATCGGAATGGAAGCATTTGATCGATAAGGGATATATTGATCAGTATTCTAAAGTGGCGAAGTATAAATCCAAGGAATCCGGCGATTCCGGGATAAAAGAAACAGCTCCTCAGATTGCTTATGACATCAAGGACATAAAAGATTTGGATATTATTTATAACTTACCTGCTCATACGGCACATCTCAAAAACTTCATTGAGGCAGTAAGAGGAGTAGAAAAATTGAATTATGATGCAGAGATGGCTTTTAAAAGCGAAGTTTGTATTTATAAAATTCACGATGCAATAAACGCCGGAGGTGATAAAATTAAAATCACTGAGGATGATTATAAAGTCATTTAGTATCGACAAAGCCAAGCTTTCGTCTTTATTAAATAAATGGTTAGCAAAATGAAAAGGGAGAGACAATCGTCTCTCTTTTTTTTGTCATAGCATGATAATGGATTGATTGATGCATTGAGATAGGGGAATTTAACGTTAAGCAAGTTCCCATTCCTTCTGAACAAAAGCATCGAACCGTTCAGGAGTTTTTCATTGAATTGTTACGGTAAAACCTTCTTTATTTAATACTAGTTATGCTAAACTCTTTTTGATTAATTACGTTATTATATGTACATACATGTAATTTGAAAGAAAGGATAGTTATGAGTAATTCAGTGAAAAGTATCAGGCCAATGGGTTTTCCGTGGCAAACGCAGGATCCGTTTCTGTTTTGCGCCTATCATGCCGATCATTATCCGAAAGGAAATGAAAACCTGGGACCTGATCCGTCATTACTGAAAGGCAGAGCCATCGGGCAGGATTTTGATCCTAACCTGGAGTGGCGAATGTATCATGGTAAGACCGTGCCGGGGTTTCCTTCACACCCGCATCGTGGTTTTGAAACAATATCAATTGTACCTCAGGGACTGGTTGATCACTCTGATTCTCTGGGAGCAGCCGGGAGATTTGGCAATGGCGATGTGCAGTGGATGACAGCTGGAAAAGGTGTTCAGCACAGCGAAATGTTTCCATTACTGAAAGATCAGGAAGACAATCCGTTGGAGATGTTTCAGATCTGGTTAAATCTACCACGAAAGAGTAAGATGGTAGAGCCTCACTTTAAAATGCTGTGGTCGGAAGAAATTCCGGTTATAAATGTGAAGGATGCTGATGGGGCAGAGACCGAAATCAGGCTAATTGCAGGCGAGATAGAAGGTCATAAAGCATTAGGTGCAGCTCCTGATAGCTGGGCCAAAGATCCATACAATGCAGTGACTGTACTGATCGTTAAAATGGATCCTGGAGCTACTTATCAGTTGAAAGCTCTTGAGGCAGATAGAGTTGGCGAAATTACACAGACGGCCTATTTCTACAAGGGAAATTCAATGACTGTTGATGGTGAAAAGGTGAATTTAAATGAGGCAGTAGAATTGGATGCCTCTAAAGATTCAGTGCTTGTCAATGGTTCTGAAACCGGCTATTTCCTGTTTTTACAGGGGCGCGCTATAAAGGAACCCGTGGCTAAATATGGTCCGTTTGTTATGAATTCTCAGCAGGAAATCATGGAGGCTATGGAAGACTATAGAAATACGGAATTCGGAGGTTGGCCATGGGGAGCGCACGATTATGTTCACAGCGGAGAAGTAGGCAGATTTGCCAAACATGCTGACGGTCAGGAGGAATATAAATAGGATTTGAAGGATAACTATTCAGCTGGACATAGCTTTTATCTAGCTGAATAGTTGTTTCAACTTCAAACTGAGTATGTACACAACACTTTTTTTACTATCATCCGTTTCGTAAGCTTTTTTATAATGCTTTTCTGCCAATTTGTATTTGCCTAATTCATCATATAGATTGAATAGCTGAATGTTTACAAATACATAGTCGTCATCATGGGTGAGCGCCTCTAAATAGTATTCTTCAGCTTTTGCTAGATCATTTTTTCTCTGATAAGTCAGTCCACAATTCGCCAGATAAATTGATTTATCTTCACTCGTGAGATTTCTTTTGGAAAGGGCTTCCCGAAAGTAGCTTAATGCTTCATCATTTTTCTTCATGTGGTCTAGCAGCAAGATGCCCATCTTATTATAAAAAATAGACTCTTCCGGATCGATGCTAATAGCAATTCTATAGTTCTCCTCCGATTTTGTATAAAGTTTGTAGTTATCTCTGTACAAATCTCCCAGTCTGCTATAGGCGTTGGCATAGGTACCATCAATTTCTATTGACTTGATGTAATAGTTTTCAGCTTTATGGTAGTTCTTTTTGTAAAATTGATAATGTTCACCGAGCTCATAGTAAACGCTCGCGTCATTCGGAGCAATTTTAAGTGCCCGGTCGAGATACTGAATAGCTTTCCGGTGGTTGTTGTTATAAACATTCTCAATGTAGGCCAAATTGAAATGCGGTTCAAGGTAGTTTTGATTGATTCTGATGGCCTTATTAAAATTTTCACGTGCTTTGATGATGTCATTGAAATGCTCTTTGAGATATAACAGGCCCAATGTATTATACAAAGAGGTATTCAAACTATCACTTTCAATAGCCTTTAAAAGGATTTCTTCACTCTTGTCATACTTTTTGAAGTGTTCGTGTTTGTAGAGCAGTGATAGATTCTCAACAAATAATGATTGCGGATTTAGCTTGATCGCTTTTAGGTAGGCTTCTTCTGCCTGGTCAAACTGGTTGTTTTTGAAATATGAATTGGCAATGTTATTCAACGAAGAAGCCGATTCTGAGACCGTTAATTCATCGTTGTATATGTTGATAGTGAGCTCAGGGTCATTGCAATATTCGGAGGCGAAATAAGCTAATTCGAAATAAGAGAATTCAACAAAGTTCTGTTCGATGGCATATTTATAGTATTGTTCCGTACTAAAGCTCAACTCAAGTTTAGTGTTACATAGCAATTTAGCTTTTTCTAATTTAGTTTTGAATGGTGAGTTCTGGGTGATTTCTACAGCGTTAAAATAGCTGAGGGCCTTTGAGTAATCATTTTTTCTGAGAGACCTGATTCCCAGCGCCCAATAAATGATTTCATCGATATCTTCCTGTAAATATCCCTGGCTAATGTCAGACTCTCCAGATATTTGTTTAAACTCAGTTCTTCCCTTTGATTTTTCAGCCGCAAGTACTTTATCTACTACTACATATGATAACTGTAATTTTTTATCACTGTCATATTTTCCGAACAGCACAATATCTGCATTGTACTCCTTACCAACCATTTTGGCTTCAGGAAACGATACAACAGGTTTGTAATTCAGCAGCTTAGTGGTAATGTTTAATCCTTCTTCTTCTCTCAGCTCAATGAATCTGTTTTTCAAAAAATACTCAACATCATTCGCTTTATTCAAGGGCTTTTGAAAAGGAACAATCAATACCTTTAGCTCATCTCTAATTTTATTGAATGGAGTGGTTTTATCAAACAGGAAAGATTTTTTCTTATACAGATAGCTATCCTGATTGTATTGGAAGAACACTAAGTAAGCGGTGACTAAAACCACAAACGAAAACAAAAAAAGTGAAATCGCCCTTTGCTTCCTGATTCTTCCGGTGAGGACCTCAATTACTTTCTGTATTTTGTCATCCTCATTTTGAATTTCATTTAGCTCGAATTTATCGTTGTAACTATCAGTGATTTGTTCAGAATTCCTGAATTTGTCAAGTCTTGATCTATTGATAAAACTTTTGATGATGGTAGAAAGACCTACCAGAATTGCTAAAAGATTAGCAATAAATGACGTAATTATGACGGTATCTGAAGACGCATCTAACATTTACAGGAAAGGAGTTGGTTCATGATAGCTATAATCCAATCTTATAGTCACCTCTTCAAGTGTTTTCAGAGTCCAGAGATTCTCCCAGACATTCATTTGATAGCTTTCGAGAATATCAAAGGCATCATTAAAAACCTCATTCATAAGGTATTTTGTTCTGTCTACTTCTATTTCCAATATCGAGCCGGCAAAACTTAGGTTTTCCCGATCATCGAATTGGTTATTCTTTAGGAAAGTTAACAGGTGATAAACACATTTGGTAAAATGTTCATTGACATAATTGTAATTGGAGTAGTGAAGTATTTTGTTGGTATAATGATTTTTTTCGACTGGGACTACATCTTCCTTTAGGACCAATTTGAAGTTATAATAGGCGAGGACGTAACACTTAAATATCTCATTGTAAGATTTGCTTCTCACTTTTTCCAGTAAGATCGCTTTGTTTAGCAATGCAAGCGCAAACCAGTCTTTGTCTTTATTGAGGCTACTTGGGATCAGCTCCCAAATGCGGATCGCTTCAGTGAAATTCTCTATGGCATTAATGGGCTTGTTTCGCTCCTGATAGGCAATCGCTTTTTTGTAAAGGATCAATTGGGAAGCTTCATCAGTTTGTAAATCAAGGTCCGATGATTGTATAAATATCACGCTACTTTGATCCGACAGTGCCCATTTGGGTAAATAAAGGGATTTTTCCAGTTTAAAATAGTCGCGGAACTCTTTGTACTCCGACCAAATCATCCAGATGACAAACAAGTGAAGAATGAAATTAGCTATTTTATAATCAAAAGGAGCAACAAAAATTAAAGTAGTGTCAATAATGTAAATGATGATCGCTACACTGTAAGCCCAAAGTTCCTTTTTCTTTACCTGGATTGCCAGATAGATGAAAAAAGACACAATGACCAAATTGATTAGTAAGCCTATAATAATCATTGTGAGCGGCGCATTATCAATTAGCTCATCTATGATTGTGCAAATATTCAACGCTAAACCTATAAATTTGGTTTGGTCAATGAGGCTTAGAAATGAATTTAGGGCTGTGTAGAACGCTATGAAATAGATGAAGTTCGTAGTGTGAAATACTGTCTTTCTTGCTTCAAATAACTTCTCTGCTTCTTTAAATGAAATCTTTCTATTATTGTTCACCTTGACTGCCGATCTAAAGTTTTGGATTAGGTTCTAAAAAATCTTTTGATAAAATAATGATTTTTAAATAGAATGTTAAATTTTTAGGGCTTTAATTGTCTGATTTGTAGGTGATGAGTTGAAAAATGTGGTTCTACGGCAGTGTCAATAGGATTATGTATAGAATTTGAACTGCAAAGTTGCGCATCTTCGATAATGGAAGGATGTGGAGGGTTACCGGAATATTGCTTTTTGAATTTGTTTCATTGGCAAGTGATGAGACAATTTAGACGGTTATCAGGAATTAGCATAAGACGAGAGTGATTTAGCGTATCAATCAAAATCAGAATGAAAATTTTTGTTATACCTGTTGAACAGTCAATGGGCTCTCAGTTACTTAAAATTTCGATAGCTAAAGCATCTAGTCAGTATAATGGCTAAATACTGATATTAGAAATGCATTTAATAACCATCACAAAAGAAGGTGTCTCAAAAGTAAACGTTCGTCATAGCGAACGAAGTGCGGCTATCTCAATTTCGCTTAAGCAAACATTTTACGATTGAGATTGCTTCGTTTCCTCGCAATACACGTATTTGAGACAGCCCCTCTTTATACAAGTGAATCTATTTCCTGTTGAGCTGAGTCGTAGTTTGAATGGTGATGTTAATTTGACCGCCGCTAAGTGGGTCATCAACTTCTACCGTTTGATTTTGAACTAATCTTACTTCGTTTGCACCATTGAAGGTGATGGTGAAATCCTGATCGGCATCCAAAACGTCCGTGTCGATCTCATCAACCCCTAAATCAAACACAACACCGTTTACGGTAAGGATATCACCATTAAGGGTATAAGTCGCTGTACCGTTGGCATTGGTAATGGAGGTTGTTTCGGATTGTTCTCCTTCACCGGGGATATTTGTGGTTACAGTCACATCATAACTGCCACTGGTAGTTACTTCCGTTTCTGTGAATGTAAAATCATAATTAAAATTAGAGCCTTCGATATCAGAAGTAGTGCTAACTGGGAATCCTAGAACTACCACACTGGTTTCCACCTCTCCATCAAAAGCGGTAGTAGCCCATTCGCCTATTAATGTAGGCGTTCCTTCTGGCTCATCTTCGCTACATCCTGTATAGCATATGATCGTGGATATGGCGATTGCTAAAAATAATAATCTGGTTTTCATACTGTTTGAGTTTTGTTAATGAAGAATAGGGTATAAAAGTACTTTTAAGAATATTGTAAAATCATAGAAACGTCAATTCAAACAATTTGTTATTGAAATGTTTACCACAATAAAGCTGCCGGATATACTTCATTCCAAATTGCCCGTCTTTTGTGAATACTTTATATTACAACTCTGACGATTACCTAATTTCTATTTGATGCGTATAAAGGTTGTTTTTTGGTCTGTAACCGTTGCACTTGCCGGATTTCTTTTTGGATTTGACACTGTTGTGATTTCCGGGGCTAATAAACCCATCAAAGAATTGTGGCAAACCAGCCAATGGTTTCATGGCATATTCATCATGTCGATGGCCTTATGGGGCACTGTAGCAGGAGCCTTACTTGGTGGAATACCTTGTGACCTATTTGGCAGAAAAAAGACTTTGTTCTGGATTGGAATACTGTATTTTGTGTCAGCCTTGGGCTCAGCACTGGCTACTGATCCATATCTCTTTTCATTTTTTAGATTTATTGGCGGGCTGGGCGTAGGTGCATCTTCGGTAGCCGCTCCAACTTATGTATCGGAGATTTCGTCTCCGAAAAACAGGGGAAAGCTAGTTTCATTGTATCAATTCAACATCGTCTTTGGCATTCTGATAGCCTTTCTGTCAAATTACCTGCTCAGTGGATTTGATGGAGCCAATGACTGGCGGTGGATGCTAGGCGTAGAGGCTATTCCGGCTTTAATGTACATATTCATGATCTTAACAGTGCCTAAAAGTCCTCACTGGTTAATTGCTAAAAAAGGTGATGAAGGAGCAGCAAAGGATGTTCTTGCACAGATCTATGAGGATGGAAGTGAAGGTGAAAAGATCGAGTTGCTGAAACAGGATTTATTAGAATCGACAACCAATGACAGTAGCAGTGTGTTTTCAAAACCTTACAGTAAGCCCCTGATGCTGGCCTTTTTGATTGCTTTTTTCAATCAGCTCTCCGGGATCAATTTTATCTTGTATTATGCTCCGGAAATCCTGGAACTGGCTGGATATGCTACCAAAGATTCATTGCAAAGTTCCATCTCGATAGGAGGTGTGAATTTAGTGTTTACACTATTGGGAGTCTTTTTGATTGACCGTGCTGGTCGCAGACAATTAATGTATATCGGCTCGGCGGGATATATCATTAGCCTGTCAATGATTGCTTATAGTTTCTATGGCGAAACAGATGCCTATTTTAAGTTGGTATTTATTCTGATGTTTATTGCTTCACATGCCATTGGACAGGGAGCAGTAATTTGGGTTTTTATTTCGGAAATATTTCCCAACAGGGTTAGAGCATTTGGGCAATCTTTTGGTTCCGGAACTCATTGGGTGTTTGCAGCTATTGTCACGATGATAGGGCCCGTGATCATCGATGCTTTTGAACCTTGGGTAATCTTCGCCTTCTTCGCCGGATTTATGTGCTTACAGTTACTTTTTGTGATTTTCCTGATGCCGGAAACAAAAGGTGTATCACTGGAAGAATTACGTAGAAGATTGACAGGTGAGAATTAAAAGCTTCTTTATGGTTGCCTTTTTTTATTTACTATTACAATTTACAAAATGATGGTAGTGTAAAGAATGTTTTGATCTAATCGAATAGCATATCTGTGCTGTAGTAATATTACGCAATCAATTGGTTAAATAATTTAAGGGCTATTATTTGAAAAGGTCTTAGATGGACTGTATCGTGTTGATGGTAATGAATTTTGTAATTAGCATAAATGATCAATACTTACTACTTTGACAAGAACTAACATTTAGTTTATGAGTTTTCAGCGAATTATAGATGGCTTTATCTGCTTGATAGTTTTGAGTAGTTTAGGCGGTTGTGTGTCAAAAGAAAATGAGGGAGAATATCAGTCCGGTGAAATGGAGCATGTAAAGCGAGATAAACACCGACCAGCATTTCATTTTACGCCACAATCAAATTGGATGAATGATCCAAATGGTATGGTATATTTTGAAGAGGAATATCATTTATTTTATCAGTATTATCCGGACAGTACTGTTTGGGGTCCGATGCATTGGGGACATGCCGTATCAAAAGACCTGATATCATGGGAGCATCTGCCCATTGCTTTGTATCCAGATTCACTGGGCTACATATTCTCCGGTAGTGCGGTTGTCGATTGGCAGAATACCTCTGGGTTTGGTGAAGATGGAAACCCTCCATTAATTGCTATTTTCACTTATCACGATATGGAAGCTGAAAAGGCTGGAAGAATTGATTTCCAATATCAGGGTATTGCCTATAGTCTGGACAAAGGGAGGACATGGACAAAGTATGATCAAAACCCTGTTTTACCAAATCAGGGAGTGAAGGATTTTAGAGATCCTAAAGTGTTTTGGTATGAGCCTGGTAAAAAGTGGGTGATGACATTAGCAGAGCTTGATCATGTCAGTTTTTATTCATCAACCGATCTCAAAAAATGGGAAAAAGAAAGTGATTTCGGAAAAGGATTTGGCTCTCATGCCGGGGTTTGGGAATGTCCCGATTTGTTCGAAATTCAGGTCAACGGTACTAATGAATCCAAATGGGTACTTTTACTAAGTATCAATCCCGGTGGTCCACAGGGTGGTTCTGCCACGCAGTATTTTGTAGGTGATTTTGACGGTCAGAATTTTATACCCGATGAAAGTTTCAGCAAGGAAATTTTGAATGAACAGGCAGTTTGGCTCGATTATGGGGCAGACAACTATGCGGGTGTTACCTGGAGTGATATTCCTGAAGAGGATGGAAGAAGATTGTTCATCGGTTGGATGAGTAACTGGCAATATGCGCAAGTAGTTCCTACAACGAAATGGCGGAGTGCCATGACCATGACAAGAGCACTCGAGTTACATCGGACTGAAAGTAGCTACCGGATTCATTCCAAAGTAATTGATGAATACAATGAAATAATCGGGGAGGGCTCTAGTATCGAAAACTTGCAGGCTGATATTTACATGGTGAACCTTTCAGTTTCTAATGATTTTGAATTTACGCTTGCGAATGTGTCTAACGAACAAGTGGTCATCGAAATGACTGGTGATACGCTGTATTTTGATCGTTCTAAATCCGGAATAGTTGATTTTGAAGATGGGTTTGGTACCAGACATCAAACATATGTAGGAGATCTGAAAATTGAAAAACTGACTGTATATGTGGATTATTCCTCAGTGGAAATCTTCGTCAATGATGGGGAATTGGTCATTACCGAATTGATCTTTCCTAATCAGCCATTTGATAAAATTACAGTTGATGGAGATGCAGAAATTACTATAACCAGGCCAATCAAGGAAATCATGTAGTCATTGCAGACGATCGATTATTTATTTGTATAGCTGAAACTTTAATGAATTGAACAGTAATCCGGAAGCATTTATATGTCAGGCAACCAATAGTAACAAAGTCGTCCATAGAGAGGATATTCAGGCTTTATGGAGTGACTATGGTGTCATTACCAGGTTTTTTTTGGAAGGTGGGAACTATGAAAGTGTCGTCGTGAAAAGAATTTTTTTGAAAAAAGCCGGCGATCATCCAAGAGGGTGGAATACCAACGTTTCTCATCAAAGGAAATTGAAATCTTATGAGGTCGAATTTAATTGGTATCAGCATTACGCTAAACAGTGTGATGAAAATTGTGCATTGCCAGCTTATATTGATTCTACTGACTTTTCGGATGAGCGTCTGTTGATCATTGAAGATCTCAATGCCATTGGTTATCCCCTAAGAAAATCTACTGTTGACTTGTCTGAGATCAAATCCTGCCTTAAATGGTTAGCAGCTTTTCATGCCAAATTCATGCATGTTGAATCTGAAGGTTTGTGGGATAAAGGGAGCTATTGGTACTTGCAAACTCGGATGGATGAATATGAGGCCATGCAGGACGAGGAGCTAAAAAACGTAGCATTTGAAATTGACCGGGTTCTCGATAATTGTCAATATAAAACAGTAATTCACGGAGATGCTAAACTTGCCAACTTCTGCTTTTCTGAAGACGGTCAGTCTGTTGCTGCAGTTGATTTTCAATATGTTGGAAAGGGTAGTGGTATGAAAGATGTTGCCTACTTTTTAAGTAGTTGTTTAACTGAAGATCAACTGATTCAAAATGAAAAGAGCCTATTAAAGTATTACTTCAATCAACTTGAAGTGTCATTAAGTAATGAGGGTTTAGATATTGATAGTCAGTTAGTTATAAAAGAATGGGGTGAGTTGTATAATTACGCATGGGCTGACTTTTATAGATTTCTGGACGGATGGAGCCCTCAACACTGGAAGATACATCGCTATAGCAAACAGATCAGAGATCAGGTAATTAAGTCATTCAAATCAATATGAAATTAGCAACCGAAGATTTACTTGCATTAAGAAATTTTGCTTGTAAAGCAGCATCTACTGCGGCCCACCACATCCAGCAAAATGTAGGAAAGATATCAGCAGTCAGGCATAAGAAAGGGATGCAAAGTAAAGCATCTGCTGTTGTCACGGAGATTGACCTGCAATGTCAGGAGTTGATTCTTGATGTGTTGAAAGATACTTTTCAGGAATATGATTTGGGCTTGCTGACGGAGGAACTGACTGATGATGGCTCCAGATTGATAAAGGACTATTTCTGGTGTATCGATCCATTAGATGGGACGTTGGCTTTTACAGAAAATAGACCAGGTTATGCTGTGAGTATTGCATTGGTTTCGAAGGATGGAGAACCTGTGATAGGGGTGGTGCATGATCCTGTTAACGATGAATTATATAGTGGGATAAATGGAGCAGGAAGTAATATGCCAGATCGTTTTGAGGAAGAAAAGCAAATGCTCAGTTGCTATTTTGATAATAGTATCAAATACCACCCTCATAAGCATATTATAGTGAGGGAATTGCGTCAACTTGTTGAGAAACTAGGACTGGACGATTTACAGATTCACTATGGCAAAGGTGCTGTGTTAAATGCGAGTTATGTCGCCAGAAGTCAGAATGGTGTCTACCTGAAATTTCCTAAAAGGGAGCAAGGGGGAGGGTGTATTTGGGATTTTGCTGCCACAGCTTGTTTATTTGAGGAAACAGGATTGATCGTCTCAGATATATCGGGAGGGAAACTCCCGTTTAATGATCATCAAAGTCTTTATTTCAATCAATGCGGTGTGATTTATGCCAGTAACACAATCATCCAAAAGGCTATTATCGACCTTTTTCATCTTTTAAAAGACATGTAATAAATCGCTTTCTTGTTCGTTATAACGGTGTATAATTAAATCAACACATTAAATTTAAAATCAGATGAAAACCAAAAGTAGATTAGCACAGTTCAACAATTACAAGTTGATAGAAACAAAAACAATAAAAGGCCGTGGAAATTATACATCTAATGATCGGGTAGATAGTGACAATTCTACATTTGCGCCACTTACCTAATATTGTCTTACATATCAGTTTGATTAAACACAGCAATCTGTATGTTGATTATTCAATAAATCAATGGAGTCCGTTTTACAAAGTATAATTCGCGGATTAAACAATCATTTTATTATTCACATAAAACCATTATACAATGAAAAATCTATTTCAATTTAAATTAGAAAATCTGCAAAAGATCATCGGAGGGACATCATATTCTGAAGAGCAGGAAATAAGAAATCGTAACAATGTACAAAATCCTGTGAGAGCTTTGTACAGTTGATAATCAATGGACGGAGATATCGATTTCTACAGTCTACCTTTTGTTTAAGGAAACATCGCAATGTACTAATCAAAGTAATTGGTTTTAAATCTTGACGCCATTGATAACTATTTTGTCAAACTTCAGATTTAGATGATGACAGGAGGGAAGATATCCATTCGAAGCGATGTTTGAATTCACCGTAGGTATGCTTTTGTGTTTTGCAAATGTAGCAGCTATTGACGATTTCACTTTAAGAATTTTACATTTCACTTCGGTTGTGTTTCATCTCGCTCAATGAATGATCGATCACTTTCAATTTAAATTAAGTATTTCGTTTCATAAGAAAACGAAAACAAATACTATGAAAAAATCAGAAAAGATGAATCGTAAGAGCCAGCAATTATCGGGTAGGCTATTTGCACCTTATCGGATAAACAACTCTCAAGTGAGGTATATATGTGGAGGAGCAAACCCCTGGTTAGACAAGCCAGAAGAGAATGGTTAATGAATTGACAACAAAACAAAAAATAAGGATATGAGAAGCAAATCAAAAATAACACTAGGAATGATAGAAAACCTGAACAGGTTTAAGATGATAGAAGCATCTCAGTAAATGATAAAAGGTGGAAGTAATCCCGGAGTTGATCATTTAAACGGTTCCGCAGTTTTCATTACGACACCACCTGAAGATGATTAATTATTCAATAACTATAAACAAGAAATATGAAAAAGAAGAAAAGAACAGGGAGCAGCCCCATAAAGTTTGACAAGCTCAACGAATTCAGACTCATTAAAGAAAACCAAGTGATGATTAAAGGGAGAGGTTACCCTTGGGTAGATCAAAAAGAACCTTGAAATAGTAAAATAAAAAAGGATCGATTACGTCTTAGATTTTGATATAAGTTCACATAAAGTAAAAATCTATGAAAAAATCGAGAAACATTAAAAAACTAACGTCATTTAAGTTGACTTTAAGCCAATCAGCTCAGTTGAAGGGTAAAGGAGGTCGCGCTCAAAAGATGAAGATCATCATTACCAATGAACCTGATCCTATGGATAGCTGGTAGTGCTTTCAATTAGGGAACTGAAGCTGCTTTTTGGATTTATTCTCTAAATTCTAAAAGCAGCTTTTTCCATATGCAGTTATGCAAAGCTTTGGCTAAGCTCGTATTAAACAGTAAATGAGGCTATTGACAAACGAATCTTAATGAACAAAATTGATCCTGCTTGGTTCTACAAATTAATACTTTCTTCTTTTTTGCGTTTATTTTTACAGTTTGCCAATGCTACTCCTAAGACTCTCATTTGCTATTGCAGTTGTTTTAGTTTTTACAAATCCCACATTTTCTAAAGAAGCAGATTACCCGGTTCTGGAAAACCTTTCCAAAACGGAAGCCACAGACAGAGCATTGAAATTACTCCAATCTTCCAGAAGGAATCCATTAATTGAGTCATATGACTCGTTAGAATTTCTGGTCAATTATTACGGTCTGGATATCTTACGGGTTCAGTACTATCTAAACAGAGGTAGGTTTGAATATCGATTCAATCAGAAGATTAAAAAGGGACTTCAATACCTTAACAACGCCTACGAGCTGGCAAAAACTAATGGACAAGAGGATTATGAAATGCAATCGATGATCCAGATTGCGCAGTTGTACAACCTCACAAGTATCAATGAAAAAAGTGTTGATTACATTCTTCAGGTAAAGCAGCGGGCAGAAGAATTGAATGACTCAACCAGTATTAGTGCAGCCTATTTTCTGTTAGCTCAGGCAAACCCTCAGCCCGACCAATATTGCATAGACATGTTTAAGAACAGTCTTCGCTACTATGGGAAATCTGGCAGAAATTTGCCTAAGATCATCGCTAACATCGGGCATACTTTTATCTTGAAGAGAGAAAAGCAACCTGACAGTGCAATTTATTATTTAAAGATTGCGAATGCCATCAATGATACGATGATGGTGGATCCATCTATTAAAACAACGTTGGCAGAAGCATACATTGAAGCTGAGGAATTCAACAAAGCAGACTCTTTACTCAACATAACATTAAAAAATGCACACGGAGAGAGCCCATACTTATTGTCGCAGTATGCTATGAAGGTGGACATTTTGCAGAATGGTAGGAAGTATGATGAGGCCTTGAAATACATCGATAAAGGATTACTTGCTTTGAAAGGGTATTATTTCGATGACTATGACATCAAAGATTTTTGTGTGAAAAGTAAGGAAACACTTTTCAAAATAGGGGATTTAGACAAACTCTTTTTGGTCGACAGTATATTAACCTCTGCGCAAGATAGTATTCTAATGTACATTGAAAATGCTAATACAAGTTTTGCCAAGTCCTCTTATCAGATTGCTGAGCTGGAGGCTGAAATGAAGGAGAAAGAGCATGTCATTTCAAAGAGTAGGGCTTTGTCCTTGTTTCTGGTTATTGTATTGCTGGCGCTCGGCTTTATTTTAAGGCAGTTTATTAGGAAAAAGAAGCTACAGGAAAAACTAGAAATTGCTGTGCAGCAATCAGATGAAATGTCCAGAGAAAATAAAAAGCTGGAAGACCAATTAATCGCTCAGCGAATTGATCAACAGGAACGACAATTGTCCTCTTATGCCACAAACCTTATTCAGAAAAATGAGGCATTGACACTAGTTCTCAACAAAGTCAAGAAGTATAAGGACCAACCAGGTGAGCAAATCAATAAAGGTCTGCAGGAAATAGTTTCATTTGTAGAAAGTAGTCTGCAAATGGAAGATCAATGGAAGAATTTCCTGACACACTTTGAAAATATTCACCCCGATTTTTTCCAAAGACTCAAC
>JBCBHL010000109.1:0-19657 GCA_038525605.1 Bacteroidota bacterium | reverse complement strand
TTTAAAAGAATATCGGGAGCGTTTTTTAATTCCTCAGGTGAATGGAAAGGACTCGATTTATTTTTGTGGGAATTCATTGGGCTTACAACCTAAAACCGCCAGAGTTGAAACGGAAAAAGTCTTTTCAAACTGGGAAAACCTGGCTGTAGAAGGCCATTTTACCGGCGAAGATCCCTGGACTAAGTATCACGAAAGGTTCAGAGAGCCACTTGCCGCTATTGTCGGGGCAAACCCCTCTGAAATTGTGGTGATGAATAACCTGACAGTAAATCTGCACATGGGGCTCGTTTCATTTTACAGGCCTACTGCTGATAAATATAAAATTATCATGGAAGGCCATGCTTTCCCTTCGGATCAGTATGCGGTCGAATCACAAATGAAATTTCATGGTCTCGATCCGGATGATGCGATTATTGAGATAAAGCCGGCAGCAGGGCAGGAGTTGTTGGAAACGGAAAAGATCATACAGGTCATCGAATCTCATGCAGATAGTACAGCGCTACTTTTGTTAGGTGGCTTACAGTATTATACAGGGCAATTATTTGAGATGGGAAAGATTTGTGCGGCTGCCAGAAAATGTAACGTAACAATCGGTTTGGATTTGGCCCACGCAGTAGGTAATGTGCCACTGGCATTGCATGATTGGGGAGCTGATTTCGCTGTATGGTGTAGTTATAAATATATGAATTCGGGTCCTGGTGCTGTATCGGGGATGTTCATTCATGAAAAACATCATGAAGCAGAGCTTCCAAGGTTTGCAGGTTGGTGGGGACACGATGAAGGTGAACGCTTTTTGATGGAAAAAGGCTTTAAACCAATTCCAACAGCAGACGGATGGCAACTCAGTAATTCATCAATCCTTAATATGGCAGCTCACTACGCTTCATTGAATATTTTTGATGAGGTAGGTATGGAAGCGCTCAGGAAAAAAAGCTTACTACTAACAGCTTATCTGGAAAAGTTAATGCTGAGCTTTGATTTCATCAAACTAATCACTCCGAAAAACCCTGAACACAGAGGGTGTCAACTGTCGTTGTATTTTGAAAAGAATGGCAAAGAAATATTTAAATACATCCAGGAAAAAGGGGTAATTGCAGACTGGCGCGAACCCAATGTTATCAGGATTGCACCTGTGCCCTTATATAATTCCTTTCAGGATGTTTATGATTTTTATGAAATAATCAAATCTTATAATGACGGACAATGAAAAAGACGTCATCATTCTTGGTGGTGGACTGGTAGGATCTCTTTTGGCGATTTACCTGGCGCAGGAAAAATTTCAGGTAACAGTATTTGAGAAGAGACCGGACCCCAGAAAGGAAGATTTGGAAGCAGGGCGGTCTATCAACCTGGCACTGAGCAGAAGAGGGATAAAAGCCCTGCGGGATGTGGGATTAGAAGAAATCGTGAAACCGGAATTGATTCCAATGACTGGAAGAATCATGCACGATAAGAACGGAAAAACGAATTATCAGCCCTACGGTAAAAAAGGGCAATATATCAACTCAGTATCTCGCAATGGTCTGAATACTGTTCTCGTTAAGGAGGCGATCAAAATAGGTGTTGATTTTATTTTTGAGCACGTTTGTGACAGAGTAGATTCCAGAAAGAATGAGGTTTCTGTCAGGAAAGTGGGAGAGAGTGAATCTACCAGGCATACCGCCTCTTTGGTGATAGGTGCTGATGGTGCATTTTCAGCAATGAGGAGAAGTTTTCAATTTATCCCTCGTTTCGACTTTAGGCAGTCATACCTCAATCACGGTTATACGGAAATGTCAATTCCTCCGAAAAATGGTGATTTTGCAATGGATCCTAATGGATTACATATCTGGCCGAGAGGCAATTTTATGTTCATCGCATTGCCAAACCCGGATAAAAGCTTTACTTGCACGTTGTTTTATCCATATGAAGGAGAGTTGAGTTTTGAATCATTAAAGGATGATAAAGATATTTTAAAATTCTTTGCAGATTACTTTCCTGATATCATTCCTCTGATTCCAAATTTGGTTGATGAATTTCGCTTAAATCCAATCGCTCATCTGGTCACAATCAATTCGTTTCCATGGGCTTTTAACAGGTGCATGCTCATTGGAGATGCCTCCCACGCAATAGTGCCTTTCTACGGGCAAGGGATGAATTCAGGATTTGAAGATTGCTATTTGTTTATGAGGTTGGCTAAAGACTTGAATTATGATTGGGATGAGATACTTCCCAGGTTTAGTTCGGAAAGAAAGAAAGATGCAGATGCCATTTCAAGACTCGCACTAAAAAACTTTATTGAAATGAGGGACAAAGTAGCGGACAAAGCCTTTTTGAAAAGAAAGAAGGTAGAAGCTGCTATACACGAGTTGTTTCCGAATTTGTGGGTGCCACAGTATTCAATGGTGACTTTCAGCGATCATAGTTATTCTGATGCTGATTATATCGGTAAACTACAAGATCAGGTGATGAATGAAAATAAGATGTTGTGGGAAGATCGTGACCCGACCCCTTCGGATCTGGCTTATCTGGCGGAAAAATTTAATGATCTAATGATAACCTCTTTGAGAGATCATCTATAGTTTTTTGTTCTGTTTCAGAAATGCCGTCAGCAACATTGGCCAATAAGAGCATCGTTTCATAGATAAATTCCTTTTCAGACTGATTTTCTTCAATGTGAGATTTCAGAGCGTTGAGAAACTTTTTGTCCCATTTATCAAGATTATCTAAGAGATATCGGAATTCAATTCTAAACATTCTGGCAATATCTTCCTCATTAGTAGCGATATTCTCTTCAGCATAATTTTGAGCCAACCCATCAGTGATTGCTAACACTCCTTCCCATTCTTCTTTATCTAACTTACCATCGGCCATACAAACCAGCAAAGACGGAAATAGACTGGCAATGTATATGAACTGTTCAAGGGTTAGATGGACATTCCTGTTTTTGTGATATTCATGGAAAAGTATTTCGATCTGAGATTTCATCGCAATCATAAAAGTGTATATTAGAATAAAAATAGTTTAAAATAGACAAACAATTTTTGTTAGGATTGTTTAATCTATGTTATTATGCTGATTAGTTATTACAAATATAATAATAAAAAGAAAAAATTTAACTTTTACAATAATAATTTTTATGGGGGATAATATTGCAGTCGTGGGAGCGGGGATAGGAGGAATAGCAACAGCAGTCAGACTTTCGATCAAAGGATATCATGTGACGGTTTTTGAAGCCAATGAATATCCTGGAGGCAAGTTATCCGAATTTTCTAATGGTACCTTCCGGTTTGATGCCGGCCCTTCTCTCTTTACCATGCCCTATTATGTTGATGAACTATTTGAATTGGCAGGAGAAAACCCTCGGGATTGGTTCAATTACGAAAAACTTGATGTGATCTGTAAATATTTCTATCAGGATGGTACCAGGCTGGCAGCCTATGCTGATAATGATCGATTTGCCGAGGAGGTGGAAAACAAAACAGGTGAACCAAAAGAAAATGTAATCAAAGCGTTGGATAACAGCAGATTCCTGTACCAGTATCTGGGAGACCTGTTTATCCGCAGACCTATTCACTCTATCAAGACTTTCATTAGTAAAGACGCTTTTAAGTCTTATCTGAGAATATTTAAGCTTGATTTCTTCAGATCGATGAATAAGGCAAACCAAAGTCTTTTCAAATCTGACAAGGTGGTTCAGCTATTCAACAGATATGCAACTTACAATGGTTCTGATCCTTATAAGACTCCAGCTACAATGAATATCATTCCTCATCTGGAATTTAATGAAGGAGCCTATTTCCCCTACAAGGGAATGCATGACATTACAATGAGTTTATATGAGCTGGCCAAAAGAAGGGGAGTTAATTTCAAATTTGGTAAAAAGATATCCCGGATAGAAGTAGAAGATAAAGTGGCAGTAGGAATCCGGGTTGAAGATCAGGTTCTCAAATTTGATGCTGTTGTTAGTAATATGGATGTAGTCAACACCTATAGGAAGTTGTTACCAAACCAGAAACAACCTGATTTCTTACTAAATCAGCCAAAATCCAGCTCTGCACTAATATTTTACTGGGGCATTGCGGGAGGTTTTTCCTCAATGGAGCTGCACAACATTTTTTTTAGTGAAAATTACGAGGAAGAATTTGACAGGATTTTTAACAAAGGAGATATCTATCATGACCCCACTGTCTATGTCAACATCACCTCCAAGCATAAAGCTGATGATGCACCGGAGCAACATGAAAACTGGTTTACAATGATCAATGTGCCGAATAATGACGGGCAGAATTGGGAGCAGCTTGTCAGTGATGCACGCGAGAATATTATCAAAAAGCTTTCGTCAATCCTGGAAGTTGATATCGCCGGGAAAATTGTCTGTGAGGAAATTCTTGACCCTGTAACCATAGAATCCAAGACCAGTTCTTCGAAAGGTGCTTTATATGGAAACAGTTCCAATAATAAATACGCTGCTTTTTTGAGACACGCCAATTTCTCCAGAAAAATCAAGGGACTGTATTTTTGTGGTGGAAGCGTGCATCCTGGAGGAGGAATTCCCTTGTCGTTGTCTTCAGCTAAACTGGTTGCGGATCATTTTCCGCATCAGGGTTAGTGAGTTCGTTGTATTTTTCATATAGATCAAATATTACTTCGACATAATTGACGGGCTCTATGCCTTTGCAGTACCCAAACTTTACCACAGGGTCATTGTAATACTTAGGTTTGGATTTTCTCAAAAGAAACTTTGAGACAACCTCCCACTTTTGAGGGTCTTCCCCATATTTTTTAGCCAGTCGGTAGGCATCCTGAATGTGGCCCTGGCCAATGTTGTATGATGCCAAAATAAACTTCTTTTTTTCTTCTTCGTCTTCTATCAGGTTTTCCCACTGTTTATTGATCCATTTGATATGTTTGATGCCCGCTTTGAGACTGACCTCCGGATTTGTGAGATCAGTATAACCATATTGCTCTCCTGTGCTGGGCAATAATTGCATCAGACCCACTGCCCCAGCCCATGATACGGCATTTTTATTAAATCTTGATTCTTTGAAAATCTGTGCTGCGAGAAACTTCCAGTCCCAACCTATTTCATTGGCAGCCTCTTTGATCAGGTCGTCATAAGGCGAAATCTGATCCCCTTTAATGGACGAGTAATCACTCTTTGCCCTGATGATACTTGCCCTTCGGCTTTTGAAATATTTGTTATGAATGACATGATAGTCTACCTGTTTCTTCATCGATTTAATCCAGGAATTGAGTGTGTCAAGCAATTGGGGCGAACTTTTCCGAACTCCCCAAGCAATTCTCTGCGAAAAACTAAGCGGCGTGCTTACGTCGAGGTTCGGATAGTAAAAAGAGTTGACTCTTGCAATGTCCTCTTCTGCAACGGTGTAGTCTATTGTTCCATTCGATACCATTTCTATCAGGTCTTCTGTGTCCAGGCTGGGACTTTCCTCCTTGATTGCTATGTCTGCGCCAATTTCTTCTGAGAGATTCTGCAACCTATCGATGTACGAGGTGCTGTTCCTGACGGAAACTTGTTTGCCAATTAAGTAGACGGGATCACGGATTACCTTTCTGTCAATTTCGTGAAGCTTCATACTTCGCCAATTGTCTGGTTTTCGCTGGATCAGAACCAATTTAACGAGTTTGTGGTGTTCGGTGAAGGAGATTTTTTTGGTGCGCTCTTTAGTAACTGTCAGATTGTAGGCCAGAATATCGCCTTTGCCATCGCTGAGTTTTTTAAACCCTTCCTGTAGGTCGGGCGTTACATCGATTTTTAATTTCAGTTTATGGGCTTTGGCAAACCGATCGAGCAATTCGTATTCAAAACCCATCGGCTGGCCTTTATAAAGAAAAAGTCCTGTAGAACTGTTGTCTACCACAGCGGTGAAATAACCACGTTCCAGAATTTCATTGAAATCCACAGCTACTTCATAAGCACTGGAGTCAATGACATTTCCTACAACTGGCTGTTTTTTGTCCTCCTTGCAGGAATAAATGCAAAGCGACAAAAGAACTAATATTGTGCAATATTTAAGTTTTTGTGCGTAATTCACAATTTCTAAAATGTGGATAAAATTTGAAATATGCAACTTTTGTAATTGTTCATTCAGTTTAAGAATGACAAAATCGCCTTAGCAGCTTTTTCACTTTCTTCCATCATGCCCATATGAGCACTATTCGCTAGCATAAGTAACTCACAGTTTTCAGCTTTGTTATACATCCTGAGATATTCCTCTGAGCTGATGGCCAGATCAAAGGCGCCTGCAATAATCATTTTAGGGATTTGGTTTGTGAGAATGTCGTCATAGCCTTGTCTTTCTTTCATAGCGGCAGTATAACGTTGCAGTGTCCCCACAGAAATATCTGCATGCTTTTCTTTTAGGGAGTTGATGACATCTGTCTGCCTTTGGTAGAAGAGATTTTCGTGGAAATTCCTTAAGAAAAAATCAGTACCAAATCGCTCATAGGCATCCAAATATACTTCTCTGATCTTTTTTCTTTCATCAGAATCTTCAAAAGCATTGGAGTGGAACAAGATCAGTGAGTTGCAGAATTCAGGATGTCGGCGAGCTATTTCCATGCAAATGTAACCACCCAAAGAGTGGCCAATCATGGTTGCGTTGGGAATTTTTTGATTTTTTAATGTTTGATAAATCTGCTCTGCCAGGTCCGCTAAGCTTTCAAAATAGATCAAAGGGGAATCACCAAATCCAGGTAAGTCTACGCATATGGAGCAGAAGTTCTCATCAAAATGAGGAAGGCAATCATTCCATATCTCCGATGAAATACAAAAGCCATGCAACCAGATAATTGCATGGCTTTTATTGCCTGAAAACCTTAGCTTCAATTAAACTAAATTTGTAACAGGTTCCAGTAATTTTTTGGCAGCAGCATAAATTCCATCAGGACCAAAATTGCATTCATCGTGCAATTGCCTTTGCTCTCCATGCTCTACAATTTTATCAGGGATTCCCAGTCTCACAATTTGGGAACTATATTGATTGTCAGCCATAAATTCTACAATAGCGCTACCAAAGCCTCCCATCAGACAACCGTCTTCCACTGTGATAACTTTAGAGTATCTTGAGAAGACAACATGTAAAAGTTCTTCGTCGAGTGGCTTTACAAATCTCATATCATAATGACCAGCATTGATACCTTCTTCGGCAAGTTTATCGCAAACTTCTACGCCATAGTTTCCAACATGGCCAATCGATAGGATAGCAAGCTCTTCGCCTTCTCGAAGCATTCTACCTTTGCCTATTTCAATTTCTTCAAACGGAGTTCTCCATTCCGGCATAACTCCCTGTCCACGAGGATATCTGATCGTGAAAGCACCTTCCTGATCCGGTAGCTGAGAAGTATACATCAGGTTTCTTAATTCCTGTTCATTCATCGGGGCAGAAACGATCATATTAGGAATGCTTCTCATGTAAGCTATGTCATATGCTCCGTGGTGCGTAGGACCGTCAGCTCCGGCGAATCCTGCTCTGTCCAAACAGAAAACTACTCTCAGGTTTTGAATACAGACATCGTGTATCACCTGATCGTAAGCCCTTTGCATAAAGGTGCTGTATATGTTACAGAAAGGAGTTAATCCCTGTGTTGCCAGTCCGGCAGAAAAAGTAACAGCGTGTTGTTCGGCAATACCGACATCAAAAGCTCTTTCCGGCATAGCCTTCATCATAATGTTCATTGAAGAACCTGATGGCATAGCGGGAGTAATCCCCATTATTTTTTCATTTTTCTCGGCAAGCTCCACAATGGTGTGACCAAACACTTCCTGATATTTAGGAGGCTGTGGCTTGTCGAATGTTTTTTTCTTGATCTCTCCGGTTATCTTATCAAATTTACCGGGAGCGTGCCATTTGGTCTGATCCTTTTCTGCTAGCGAATAGCCTTTGCCTTTCACAGTTACACAATGAAGGATTTTAGGACCTGGAATATCTTTCAGATCTCTTAATACATGAACTAAGTGATTTACATCGTGACCATCAACCGGGCCAAAATACCTAAGGTTCAATGATTCAAAGAGATTACTTTGCTTCAATAGAAACGATTTTACACTACCTTCCAGTTTGGCGACTATTTCTCTGGCGTTAGGTCCAAACTTACTGATTTTGCCTAAAATGTTCCATACCTCATCTCTCACCTTGTTGTAGGTGTGTGAGGTAGTGATATCAGTTAGGTAATCTTTCAATGCGCCTACATTCGGATCTATTGACATGCAATTGTCATTGAGAATAATCAGAAGATTGGAATTAGACACTCCTGCATGATTCATTGCTTCAAATGCCAAACCACCTGTCATGGCACCATCACCAATGACTGCTATATGTTGTTTATTGTCTTCATTTTTATATTGAGAAGCCATTGCCATTCCCAGAGCTGCGGAAATTGATGTGCTTGAGTGACCAACGCCGAAAGTATCGAACTCGCTCTCTTTTCTTTTCGGAAAGCCGGAAAGCCCCTGATACACTCTGTTGGTGCTGAAGTTATCTCGTCTACCGGTTAGAATTTTATGGCCGTAAGCCTGGTGGCCTACATCCCATACCAGCTGATCTACCGGCGTATTGAATACATAATGAATAGCAGTTGTGAGTTCCACAACACCGAGGCTTGCACCAAAGTGACCTCCGTAAACTGAAACCACGTCAATTATGTATTGTCTTAATTCTTCAGATACCTTGACGAGATCTTTTTCGTCAATTTTTTTTAAATCATCTGGTCCGTTGATAGAAGCCAGTATTTCTCCAGGTTGTATTAACATAGTGATAATGTTCTTCAAAGAATATGAACTCAAATCGTGTAAAAATGTTTCCTAAATCACGAAACAAGTTCTACTCTCAACATCATTAAACCTACCTAAAATTAGCTTGTATCAGCAAATAATTTCTGATGTAACCAGCCACTTCGAAATAAGTCTTAACAATTATTCAATTTGCAAATGTACAATACTTCGATAACAAAGCTAATTTTACATTTAGCATTCTTCAATTTCAAGTTAATTTATACTTTTAGTACGACTTGTTATTGAAGCTCATTTAGTCAGTTTGACTGTAATTATCTGGTTTTCATACAGTAGACTGAAAGAAAAATTGTCCTTATCCTGCTTCAGCTGGATGGATTTGGTAAGTTTTTCCAGTCAGTCATTTTAGAAAACCACCATAAGATAAAAAATATGTGTAACAATCAAATTATTTTGGTTGTAATTCGACTTCAATGGTGAGTACTACTGATGAGGCTCGATTTTTTAATGTAAAATCTAGTCTTATAATGCTTAATAAGAATATCTTTGGAATTGAATATTTTCTGCAAAATATTGTGAGTTGTGAAATTTGAAATAAAACTACCACTTTTTGAAGGACCATTCGATCTGTTGCTTTTCTTTATTGAAAGGGATGAGCTGGATATCTATGATATTCCAATAGCCAGGATAACGAAGGACTTTTTAGACTACATGCATCAACTAGATCAGATGAATGTAGAGGTGGCGAGTGAATTTATTTTAGTTGCTGCAACTCTTATGAGGATTAAAGCCAAGATGCTGCTTCCTAGGCCAGTACTCGATGAAGAGGGTAATGAAATTGACCCGCGTGAGGAGCTTGTCAAACACTTATTAGAATATAAGAAGTATAAATCTGTCGTAAAACAGCTTGCTGAAATGGAAGGCAACAGGCTGGAAATGGAGGTGAGAGGCAATCTGGAGAAAGAAGTGAAGCATTTATCTGAAGTGATTAATGTGGAAACAGAGCTACAGGATATTGACCTCTTCAAACTGATGAATGTTTTGCAGAGGGTGATGAGACGATATGAACTCGAAAAGAATAGACCTATCCATCAGGTAGTTCAGTATCCATATACGATTTCCCATCAGAAGACTTATGTACTTGATAAGCTCTCCATAACCGATAGGTTTGCTTTTACGGAGTTGATCGATGAAAAGCCTGAAAAGATTTTTGTAATATTTAACTTTTTGGCAATTCTTGAGTTATTACAACTTCAGATGATTAAGCTTCATCTGGGTGAAGGTTTCAATAATTTCTGGGTAGAAAAAATAGAAGGAGAACTGGTAAATTAATGGATAGATCAGAGAAGGCTTTAAAGACCTTAAACCCCAACAAAGCGATTATTCCTGTTGTCATAGGTTTGGCCATTGTGCTGTATATCTTCTTTACAGATCCTGATCTCACAACAGATAATTTACGACTGATTTTCAAAGCGAGCTTTCCTGTGCTGATTCTTGCACTGGTGGTTTTATTATGTAGAGACCTGGGATATATCTACAGAATTCGTACACTTACCAATAAAGACCTTACCTGGAAAAGCAGTATTTATGTCATTCTGCTATGGGAGTTTGCTTCTGCCGTAACTCCTTCCGTGGTTGGCGGTACCGCTGTTGCTATTTTTATTCTGATGAAAGAAAATATCAAGTTGGGAAGGGCAATCGCTTACGTAATTCTCACCGCAATACTTGATAATTCATATTTTATCGTGGGAGCGCCTTTGGTATTGCTTTTTACTGATGGCGAAGTATTTCCGGGATATTACGGAAAATGGAGTACATTCTTTTATATCAGCTACACACTGATATTGGTTTATACGCTGATCATGAGCTTTGCAGTATTCTTTAAGCCGCGATTCTTCAAATGGCTGTTGATAAAAATTACAGGTTTTAAATATTTGAGAAAGTGGAGGAGCGAAGCAGTTGCGCAGGGCGATGAGTTGATATTGGCCTCTAAAGAGCTGAGAGGCAAATCCTTCTCCTATTGGCTGAAAATTATTGCAGCTACTGCATTTATCTGGACTGCCAGGTATTTGCTACTCAATACCATTATTAGTGCATTTACAAATCCGTCCTTTGGTGAGCATATTTCTCTGTTTTCCAGACAGATAATCATGTGGGTGGTCATGTTGATTTCGCCTACTCCGGGAGCAGCAGGGTTCGCAGAGGTGTCTTTTGGGGGATTTTTCGAGGATTATCTCGGAGAATTTATACTTATAATCAATATCTGCTGGAGACTGCTCACGTTTTATTTCTATCTCTTTGTTGGGATTTTTGTGATGCGTAAGTGGATTGGGAAGGTCTTTAGAAAAGAAGCACAGCCCAAGTAGAATTAAACTATTATGCTTTACAGGAATTTAAATGGCCTGTCTTTTGATACTGAAAAATTTTAAATGTATCACCTGTCATTGCCAGAATTTTAAAAGGTAAATACCTCGGTTCTCTCCATAGACCCTTAAATAATGATTCATGTTTAACCTCCTTTTGTTCCTGGTTTAGGTAAAATTTATTTAAGGTGAGAGATGTAAGTAATTACAGGATTTCACGACAGATTTAGTAAATGTATTCTGACTTCAATCATCAGTCAATTTTATGAATTGATTCATAATTAATGAAAAATGTAAAATTGGACCTTCGTCATATCGAAGATCAATCAATATACAACTTAACGCAATCATTTCTATTAAAAGTCAACTGTTTGATAAGTGCCATCCCTTAAAACGTGCCGTTCCAAAAACCACCTGATTTCGGGATTTACTTCGTAATGTTAGCTTCATACCTTGCAATATCAATATTACGCTGTAAATGAATTTCAAATTAAAACATTTCAATCAACAAGTATGAAAAATAGTAAGTTACTAAAAGTATGTCTCATCATTATCGCAATTTTTCCTGTAGCAAGTTTCGCACAGACCAACTTATTTCCGGATTCGGGAAATGTTGGAATAGGAACCACCACCCCTGAACATAAGTTACATGTTCACTCAACTTCGCAAGGCGCTTTCCTGTTGATGAGTGGTTTGGCGCCAGGTGTTGTATTTTCTCCAACTGAAAGTAACAGTCTGTATTTGCCAGGTTTTGGATTGGCAACTTCTAGCGGACAATTCTTGTCCTCAGCCTCCGCGGGAGATTTATCCATTCGGGGCGGTGCTGGTAAAAGTATTCTTTTTGGTTCACTGCCTGGAGGTAATTCTAATGGTGTGGAAAGCATGCGGATCACAGCTACAGGCAATGTCGGTATTGGCACGACCTCTCCACTAAGTAAATTTCATGTAAATGGGGTAATCAGGTCTGAGTTAGATTATCAGAATAAATCAGTAAAGTTGGGTAGTGCAAAAGGCAGGATTAAATTAAGGAATAATGCTGCCGGTGATCCTTCTTTTAAAACAGCCTTAGCAGCTTCGACACCATCAGAAGCTGAATTGTTTATAAACTATAACGGTGCATTTGCAAATGGCACCAGGGTTATGGGCGAAGGGTTAATAGTTGACGATCAGGTTGCTATTGGAGGTGCGGACTTTAGGGCCGGTTATAATTTATCAGTAAGGGGTAAAATTCTTACTGACGAGGTAAAAGTAAGAACATACAGTAACTGGCCTGACTATGTTTTTCAGGATAATTACCAGATGTCAACTTTGCCGGACCTGGAAGAATATATTTTGAGCGAAGGACACCTCCCCGGCATACCATCGGCAGAAAAAGTAGCGCAGGATGGCTATGAGATGAGTCAGTTAAATGCAAAGCTTCTGGAAAAAATAGAGGAAATTACTTTACACCTGATTGAGCTCAATAAACAAGTTGAAGAGCTTGCTGATGAAAACAAGCAGTTAAAAGCGAATCTTCAAAACTAATAGCAGTCATTCATGAAAAGAGTAATGATTTTTTTTACAGGGATTTTACTGTTGATGTCACAGCTGGTAAATGCCCAGGACTGCCCATTGAATTTGGTTGTAACGACAGATTATCCTTCCGGAAGTCAGGTTGTAAGAGAGGCAAGAAGTACAATATCTGCTACCAATAAGATCTTTAACGGTGCTGTAGTAACTTATGATGCTGGGGTTGAAATCAACCTTTTACCAGGTTTTGATGCCGAAGACGGAAGCCAGTTTTCCACTGCTTTGATAGGTTGTGAAAATACCAATGAACCTGACGACACCTATTTTCCGCTTCAATGGGGACATCTCGATGAGATAGATTCATTAAAAGACATTAATGGGGGTGATATAGAAGATCCCGGAAGAGGCGCAAATGTACTGGGAGCGTGGCGTATCAGTCAAAAGACGGAATCTTCAATTACTGTGGCGATATTAGACAGCGGATTAGATATTGAACATCCGGACTTAGATCAAAGTAGAGTGGTGCATGGATATAATTACCTGCGAAATACCAGTGATTATGATGATACTTTCGGACATGGGAGCCTCGTCGCAGGTGTATTGGGAGGAAAACCTAACGATAGTGGAGTTGTAGGTGTTGATATACTTTGCAACATAATGCCCTTAGTAGTTACTGGTAGAGCAGATGATGATAATGTTGGCGGAATTACAGCGATTGATAGTGCCGTCAGGCATGCTGTAAGAAACAATGCTGATATCATTACACAAAGTTTTGGATATAGCGATAGACCAGTGTTTCCAGGATCAGAACAACAACTCAGATCCCTGGAAGATGCGTATAGGGAAGCGATAGACTCAGGCTTACTGATATTTGCTGCAGTAGGTAACGATAATCGCGATAGTGCAGATTATCCTGCTAAACTTCCTTCTATCGTAGGTGTAGGAGCCTTGAGCCCATGTGATGAACGAAAGCGAAGTGTTAATGATAGTAATTCGGGGTCATGCGACAGAGATGATCGTGAAGATCTGGGGATTGATCATTGGGGAAGTAATTTTGGTAAGGGACTGGATTTCCTTGCACCAGGAACCCTTTTGCCAAGCACTGATGCACTTGGTGCTGAAGGATATAGTGCCTTCGGAATTTATAATGTAGCAGAAAATGGTGATTATATTCTGGATGCATACGGTACTTCCATGTCTTCGCCTTTTGCTGCAGGTATAGCTTCTTTGGTATGGAACGAGAATAGGCAGTTAAAAAATTATCAGGTATTACACATTTTGCGGGAAACTGCCAGAGATATTTCGCCGAACCCGGATCCGTGGGATCCTGAAACCGGATACGGAGCGTTAAATGCTGCTGCTGCAGTAGCAATGGCGAAAAATTTTAATCCTCAAACCGATTTTTTGTTAGCAGACTTAGTATTTGAAATGGTAGATATTCCGGAAGTTGCTGATTTGAATAGTGAACTCATAATTCAATTTAGAATTAAGAATAGTGGAGATGCACAGAGTGGACTAACAAGTGCGCATTATGAGATTTCCTCTGGAGATAACATCTACCTAACTAATGACGTAGTGATTCCTCCATTGGATTCTGAGGAATCCAGCAATATATATTCCATCAACTTAACTTTAGCGGAGTTGTCACTTTGCGAAGATGGGCAATTTCTTGAAGGCGATTATGAGGTAGAGTTCAATATAGATCCGGATAATTTAGTGGAGGAATTCAATGAGTTTAATAAGTTTTTTGAACAATTTGAGGTAAAAGAACTGGATTTGGCAGATTTGGAAGTACAAAACATGTCATTAGGGAAGAAAGCAAATAATTATGAAATTTCTTTTGATATCCTAAATAAAGGAGAAGCTAACTTTTCATATATTGTTGGCGGGCCTACTAGTCAACCACAAGCCTTCTTTAAATATTATGGATCGACAGATAATATTTTAGATGAAAAAGGAGATCAGTTGTTATTGACACGACCTTTATCCGAATCACTTACTTTATGCATTGATGAATCTGAAAGTCGAGGTGCCAGGATTCCTGTTAACTCGGTGGAGCAATCAGCTAATTATATTTTAGTGAAGGTGGATAGTAATGGTTCTGGAATAGTTCCTGAAAGCAATGAAAACAACAATGTTGGATCAGTGCTTTTACCAATAAATGCTGCTGAATTGTCGAAAAGAGGTACAGAGGTAGTAGGTAAAACTGGTTTTTCCGACCAGAATTATGTGCTTTCGCCAAACCCGCTAGTTGATGAAGGTATGCTCAGAATTTCTTTGAAAAAGGAAAGCACTGTTTCCTTATCTGTAGTCAATCTGACAGGTCAAGATTTTAGCAAAACAGTTTTTGCAGCCGGATTGCCATCAGCTATTAATCAGGCGGGTATTCATGAAATTCCCATTAGCAGGAAAGGAATGACCTCAGGTATATACTTGTTGAAAATAATAATTGATGGTGAACAGCATATACAAAGACTGGTAATTAAATAATTAGTCTGTCTGTTTCGTCTACAAATCACAAAAAAAGAGATTGCCTAATCCAGGCAATCTCTTAAAATATGAATGCTTTTTCCTTTAAACTCTCTCTGTTTGAGAGAAGTAGAAAGCACCTTCGATAGCAGCGTTCTCATCAGAGTCAGATCCGTGAACCGCATTTGCTTCGATAGATTTAGCGAAAATCTTTCTGATAGTTCCTTCTTCGGCATCAGCTGGATTAGTAGCGCCAATTAGTTTTCTGAAATCAGCTACCGCATTGTCTTTTTCAAGAATAGCTGCGATAATTGGTCCGGAAGACATGTACTGAACCAAGTCACCATAGAAAGGTCTCTCTTTGTGAACTTCGTAAAATTTACCAGCAGTTTCGTCTGTTAGTCTGGTTAGCTTCATCGCTACAATTTTAAATCCGGCTTCTTCAATCATTTTTAAGATTGCACCGCTGTTTCCGGCTCCATAAGCGTCCGGCTTTATCATTGTAAATGTTCTGTTTCCTGCCATAATTCTATTAGAATATCATTTTTTAATGAGCGCAAAAGTAAAAGATTATATCATCTAAAAAAATTATCTTAAATAGACATTGTCGCATAAGACTGTGTATCGAAAGATGGTCAATATTTTATGTTGAGCTGTAGCTTTAAAATTCTGGTAAAACATACCATGCTGAGAGATTCACAAGAAAGCATTTGTTACTACCAAATTTACTGTATTTGCTACTTGGTTCAGCGAGCTAAAGCAGGACCTTGTTTAGTGATTCCGATCTTGTGAGGTACATTGTCGATTCAAAATGTTAAAGCTTTATTGATGAGGGTTTTATCATGATTTCTGATGCTTGCAGAGATGGATATATCGGATTATTACAGCGCAAAAGCGTCAATAATTGACTGTTTTTTTTGGGAATTTGACATTATTGATGAGCTTTGCAAGTTAATTTTCAATAAGCCGGCATTTCAATGCAAAACTTTGAATCATTTAAAGAGTTTTTGAGTAACCCGCAACGGATAGTCATCACAACTCACCAAAATCCTGATGCAGATGCTCTGGGCTCCTCATTAGGATTGTATAACTTCTTAAGAAAACTAGGGCACGATGTTACAGTAATTACGCCCACTGCATATCCCGATTTTCTCAATTGGATGGAAGGTAATGAAAGTGTTTTGATATACACAGAAATGGAATCTGCCGACGTGCAGTCTTTGATCGATAGCGCATCATTGATCTGCTGTCTGGATTTTTCGACATTATCGAGGATTAATGAATTAGGAGAGATTGTAAGGCATGCAGGTGCTAAAAAGCTACTGGTAGATCATCACCTGAACCCGGAAGATTTCGCTGATTATGTACTTTGGAGTACTGATGCAGCGGCTACTGCAGAGCTTATTTTTGACCTCATCCAGATGATGGATGCTACTCATCTGATTGATACAGCCATTGCGGAAAGTTTGTACGCGGGTATCATGACAGATACAGGTTCTTTCCGGCATCCTTCTACTTCTGCTAAGGTGCATAGAATTGTGGCCAACCTGATAGACAGCGGTGCAAATGTGAACAGAGTGAGTAAACTGATCTATGATAACAATACTGTTAACAGGATCAAGTTTGTTGGATTTGCTATTTCTAAAAGGCTGTATGTTTACGAAGAACTAAATATGGCTTATCTGAAAATATCCAAGGAAGACATTGCCATGTATAACCTGAAATCTGGTGATACCGAAGGATTAGTGAACTACGCACTCTCAATCAAAGGTATTAACATCGCGGCAATTTTGATGGAAAAAGACGGACTTATCAAAATGTCTTTCAGATCGATAGGCGACTTCTCAGTAAATGATTTTGCTGCTAAGAATTTCAATGGAGGAGGTCATAAAAATGCTGCCGGAGGTGCTACTAAAGAATCACTGGATGAGGCAGAAGAAAGGTTTTTAGAGGCCATTTCCCAATCCAAGAAACAACTTAATTATGAGTTTTAGCATTATTCGGTCAGTTGGTCTGTTCCTTGTAATTGCTGGAATGTTTTTTTCTTGTTCAGACAGTAATCAGCTGGAGACAAAATCTGGTCTGAAAGTGGATTTGATTAGAAGAGGAGGAGATACAGTGCCAGTTAAAAATGGAGTAGCCACTCTCAATATGAAGTTTGAAACCGAAGATGGCAGGTTGTTGTTCGATTCGGATAAAAGGGGAGGAGCCATCGCAGTGAGGATTACTGATGAAGATAAAGGTCTCTTAGACGAGGTGGTGGATATCTTGAAAGTAGGTGATTCTGTGTTTTTCAAAATTCCTGCAGAGGACCTTTTCGAGAAAACTTATGGGCTGGATTTACCTGATTCGATTGAGCGGGGTACACCATTGCTATTTAATATGGGCGTGGAAAATACCTACACCATGATGATCTATGAGGCGATGATGGAAGAGCGAAATGAACAGAAAATGGACGAATGGCGGGCTGCCGCCGAAAAGCAGTTGGAAGCAGATGTAAAGGCAATTGATGAAAGACTGGATAATGAAGGAAAATCATACATAAAACTGGAAAGTGGCGTTAGGATGATAGTTAACAAAGAAGGGAATGGGCAAAAACCAACTGTCGGAGAACTGATCAGAACCCATTATGTGGGACGATACTTCACAAGCGGCGACATTTTCGATCAATCTGATCAATCCGGGGAACCATATCGTTTCATGCTAGGTTCTGGAGTTATGAGCGGGTGGAGTTTGGCATTTGCAGAATTGAAGGAAGGGACATCAGCAACACTTTACATACCAAGTGGCTTGGGATATGGACAGACACAGTACGGTACTATTCCTCCTAATTCGATTTTGATTTTTGATGTCGATTTTGTTAGAATTGAAAAATAATAAAAGATATGAACAGAGTTAACAGTTGTTTGAGTTTAATCAGTGTTTTAGCATTGATTTTTATAGCAGGATGTGGTCAGGAGGAAATAGCTGAAGCTTTTGATGCAAATGAACAATACAAGCTTGAAACTGAGCTGATTAGAGATTATCTGGCTGAAAATAATTTTGAAGAAGATACGACAGATATAGGTGTGAGGTTGGTCGTTACCGATCAGGGTAGTGAGCAAATGGCTGAAATCGGAGATGTCATCTATTTTGACTTTGCAGGTAGGTTCCTGAACAGAAACGAGGATGAAGAGGTCATCGATACTGCATATTTCGATACCACAATTTTTAGTATTGCTGAGGAAGAGCTTGGCGTGGAAGAAGACAATCCCATTAGATTCAGACCTGTGGTTTATACTTACAGTGAAGATGGCTGGACGTTAACTCAAAGTTCCGGTGGAACGGGGTTTATCGTTGGCTTTAGAGACGGTGTGACCGAATTGTTGAAGATCGTAGGTGTTGGTGGTGCTGGTGAAATAGTCCTGCCCTCAAGAGTAGCTTACGGAACTGCTGGTAGAGTTGGTATTAATCCGAATCAGGTATTAATTTTTGAAATTTATCTGCGCCGTGCAGAGTAGGAATTGTCATTATTGATTTTAAGGTTGCCAATAGTCAGGTTTTACACGACTGTGGTAAATCCGAATTAGTTTAGATAGATTCATCAGGATGACATTGCAATCATCAAATCACAGTTAATTCAGAACACAAATACGGATATGGCTTTAATGGTCCTATCCTTTAATAACTAAATAATTTTTCATTTATGAAAATTTGTTTTGCTACAAATAATCCCAATAAGATCAATGAGGTGAGGGATTTTTTAAAAGGTGGCAAATATGAAATTGTGTCTTTGGCAGAGGTAGGCTGTACCGAAGATATTCCGGAGACATCAGATACGATAGAGGGAAACTCTCATCAAAAGGCCGCTTATGTTTTTGAGCATTATCACATCCCTTGTTTTGCTGATGACACAGGCCTGGAGGTAGAGGCGCTCAATGGAGAACCAGGTGTAAAATCTGCAAGGTTTGCCGGAGAGCAAAGAGATTCTGGCGATAATAATGAGTTGCTGCTGAAAAAGCTTACAGGAAAAACCAATCGCAGTGCGAGATTTAAGACAGTAATTACCTGGATTACAGTAGAGGGCTCTAAACAGTTTGCCGGAATTGTAAATGGTGAAATTCTGGATGAACACTCCGGGGTAGGAGGCTTTGGTTATGATCCGCTATTCAGACCTGAAGGATATCAGCAATCATTTGCTGAAATGTCGATGGGTGAGAAAAACCGGATTTCACACAGGGCCTTAGCCACTAAAGCCTTTATTGATTATCTTTCCGCTCAAAAAATATAGCTTCATGCAATCCAGACCGTATTTTGTGGGCATTACAGGAGGAAGTGGATCAGGAAAAACCTATTTCCTCACTAAACTAATGGAAGCCTTTCCTGACTCAGAGATTTGTCTTATTTCACAGGATAATTACTACTATCCAATAGATCAGCAGCAAATAGATGAAAATGGGATTGAAAATTTCGATCTCCCTCAGTCTATCGATAATGACGCACTACTAAGCGATATTCAACGGTTGAAGAATGGTGAATCAATTACCAGGCAGGATTATTAAACATATATTCCTGCCTGGTAATTGATTCACCATTCTTCAAC